>JAYEOP010000415.1 GCA_034723125.1 Bacteroidota bacterium
AATTAAGAGAAATTTTTGAAAAAATGTATATAAAATCAGGAGACATAAAACAGCAGAAGTTACGGCAGGAGTCATTATACACTCAATTTATTAAAATGGTAAGCAGGCAAGACAAATAGTCCTAAACAAAAATATATGATAACTCCCAAAGGCTCTGAATTTTTTTAAAACTTTAAATCAAATCAAATGAAAATTTTTTTAAGTATCATTATTTTATTAGCTTTATTACCAGTTTCGTTGTTCGCCCAACCAAAATGGAATGAACAAACATCAGGCACAACTAATCATTTATATTCAATTTATTTTTCAAGCAGAATTAATGGCTGGGCTGTTGGTGAAAACGGAACAATTATCCACACAGTCAATAGTGGTAACAATTGGAATGCACAAAGTTCCGGTTTGAATATTCCACTAAACGGACTTTGTTTTACTGATAATCAAAAAGGTTGGATAGTAGCTAATCAGGGAAAAATATTATATACTTTGGATGGCGGAGATAATTGGTCACAACAAAGTTCAGGAACAACAAACAATCTTAACTCTGTTGTTTTTACTGACAGTAACACAGGTTGGGCTGTTGGTATAAACGGAACAATTTTACACACAACAAATGCTGGTACCACATGGACAACACAAACATCTGCCATTGCTCCTTCCGGCAACAGTGTTGATTTTATCAATTCCTACGGTTGGATAGTTGCCGATAACGGGAAAATAATTGCAACAACTAATGGCGGTAATAATTGGTCAACACAAAGTTCAGGAACAGCATTTAATCTATTGGGAGTTTCCTTTGCAGACCAAAATCATGGTATTGCAGTTGGAATAGGTGGAACAATACTAAAAACAGTAAATGCCGGTAACTCTTGGACAAAAATAAATTCAGGAACAACAGATGCACTTTTGAGTGTTCATTTTGTTGATACAAATACAGCTTATGCTATTGGACTAAACGGAATAATTTTATATTCAAATGACGGTGGTTCTAATTGGCAAAGCATGTTATCCGATTTGCCTAGCACTAATTTAAGAGATGTTTTCTTTTACAAAAATAATCCGGGTTGGATTTGTGCAAATAATGGAAAAATATTAAACCTAAACAACTCAGAAACAATTTGTTTGGTTGGCGTTGATACATTAACATATAAATATAAATTGATTTGGGAACAAATTCCCGAGCAAGCAACAGATTATTATAATATTTACAAATTATCAGGAACTAATTATGTAAACATTGGTACAGTATCTTACTTGCAGTTAAGTGAATTTGTTGATTTAAATTCCAAACCAAATAATAAAACCGAAAGGTATAAAATAAGTGCTGTTGATTCTTATGGAAACGAATCATCACTTAGTCCTTATCATGAGCCTATGTTTTTACAAGCCAATCAAGGAGTGCCAGCATCTACTGTCAATCTATTTTGGAATAAATACACAGATGAAAGTGGAGATTATGTTCCCGAGTGGTACTATATTTACAGAGGGTCAAATCCTAATAATATGTACGTATTGGATTCAGTTTCAGGAGCGGGTGCAGCCATGTATTCTGATAATAATGTTTTATCAACTTTTTATTACAGAGTTACTTGCTTCAAACCCTATCCTTGCTATTCTTATGCTAACAGAAGAGGAAATCCGGTTAGTGGACCTTTCTCGCATTCCTTGTCAAATTTAAAGGATTACAATTTACCTGGTATAGATAATCTTGATGTTTATCCAAATGATTTAAAAATAACAAAAAAATCACAAATTGTTGAGTTCAATGTATTTACAAATCTCAACTCATGGGATGTTTCTTCCGGAGAATCGTGGGCATTTACAATAAAAGACTTAGCAAATAAAAAAATTACAGTAACAGTTTCGGAAAATACAAATGATAATTCACGCTCTGCAACAATAACTTTATCAGGCAATGGAGTTGATGACAGACACATTAACTTAACGCAACATGGAGGATTATCAAATATCGAAATAAATAAAAACAATGATGACATATCAGTATTTTTTGATCCAAATACAAAAGCAATAAAAATTTATAATTCCACATTTTTCGAAAATAATTACAGTATAGAATTATTTAATGTTCATGGGCAAAAAGTACATCATTCCAAAATTCACAATTCATCCGCTAAATCAATTAATGTATCAAGTTATAAACCTGGCATTTATTTGCTAAGATTGAGCGGTAGTGAATTTTACAGATTTAAGATATTTATTAGATA
>JAYEOP010000416.1 GCA_034723125.1 Bacteroidota bacterium
CACAAAGTATGAAACAATTCATTATGGAATTATTATACTATTGATTTTCTTTATGTTATCACAACTCGACATTTAATAAGTTTCCGAATATCAATTCTTTATATTCAAATGCGAAACTTGAGTATTTTAAGTTCAATTATCATTTTTTATAGCACAAAAAAAACTACCTTTGCTATTTTTAAAAACTAAAAGATTTTATTATGAAAATAGTTAATGTGATTTTTCTTTTTATAGTTTTAACAGCTTTATTATCATGTAATTCAAAAAATAATTTTGATCAAAAAATGAATACACATGATAGGTTGATATTAGAAAATTCCTTTGAAACAGCAGATGTTCATTCTGCAATTTATTCAATTCAATCTCTTTTGTCAAGAGACACAAATAATCTGGGATTAATGGATACTCTTACAAATTTATATCTTCAGATTGGCAACCAACAAAGTGCATTTAATTTGTCAGGAAAAATTCTTGAACAAAAACCTGAAAATATTGAAATGCTTGAGATAAGAGGAAAAACTGCTGCAAATATCAGGAGAGCACAAATAGCAGTTGATGTTTATTCCAAGCTTTTTGAAATAGACAAAAACACCAGATACCTTTACGAAATTGCTGTTCAAAGTTTTAATACAGGAAATGTTAGTTATGGTAAAAAAGTAGTTGAAACAATTATTAATAGTCCAAGAAGTAAAACTGACCTTTATTCCTACAAACTACCTAACGGACAAATTATAGAAATTCCTGTTAAGGCTGTAGCACATTATTTTATAGGTTCATATAATGAGGTTAATGGAAAAGAAGCTGAAGCAATAAATCATTATCAAAAAGCTTTGGAGATTTACCCTAAATATGGATTGGCTGCTAATAAACTAAGAGATATTTTAAAATTATAAATTTTCTAAAAATCAATAATCAGATATGATTAAAAAAGTAATTTACATTGCAGGAATTTTTGCAATAATTTTATTTACTTCCAAACTTTTTATTTCGAGTAGCGAAAACGAAAAGGTAAAAACTATTAATGAATTTAATGACGATTACCGTATTTATGCTATTGACCTTCCGGATAAAATTGATTTTGCAGGAGAACAAGTGCCTATGGATATTGAAGATGTTCGTGAAAGGCTTGATAGGGAAATTTTAGTGAATACATATTGGCAATCACAAACATTATTATTTTTTAAAAGAGCAAATAAGTGGTTTCCATTAATAGAAAAAATACTTGAAGAAAATGATTTGCCTGATGATTTAAAATATATTACCCTTATTGAAAGCGGACTTATGCATGTTACATCTCCTTCGGGAGCAGCTAGTTACTGGCAGTTTATGGGTAGAACAGCAAGAGAATACGGACTTGAAGTAAATAAATATATTGACGAAAGATACAATGTTGAGAAAGCCACAATTGCTGCATGCAAATATTTTAAGGAGGCTTATAAAAAATTTGATAATTGGACACTTGTAGCTGCGTCTTACAACATGGGAGTGGCAGGTGTTCAATGGCAAATTTCTCATCAAGGTGTGAGTAATTTTTATGATATGTATTTGAATACAGAAACAAGCAGATACATTTTTAGGTTACTTGCTGTTAAAGAAATTTTAGAACATCCTATTAAATACGGATTTCACTTTAAGCAATACCAACTTTACAAACCTCTTAAAACCAAAACAATAATTATTGATACTACAATTAATGATCTTTACAGTTTTGCTAAACAAAATAATATTACATATAGAAAATTAAAAGTGCTTAATCCGTGGCTTAAAAAATCTAAGCTTCCAAATTCAAGTAGAAAAACCTATAAAATCAAATTACCTTTAGCAGAATAAAAATTGATGTTTAAAAGTTCTGTGATAAAAAACAACAATAAAGAGTGAAAAAGGAAAAATCGGATAATACCTTCATTTATAAAGAAGATGGAAAAATAAATATCTATGGTGCAAGAGAGCACAATTTGAAAGATATTGACTTACAGATACCAAGAAATAAACTTGTTGTTTTTACAGGATTAAGTGGCAGTGGTAAATCATCAATTGCTTTTGATACCGTATTTGCCGAAGGGCAGAGAAGGTACATGGAAACATTTGCATCCTATGCACGACAGTACATAGGAGAGATGAAAAGACCTGATGTTGAAAAAATTGATGGACTAAGTCCTGTAATTTCCATTGAACAAAAAACAGTAAACAAAAATCCGCGATCAACAGTAGGTACTATTACAGAGATATATGATTTTTTACGTTTGCTTTATGCTCGTGCTTCAGATGGATATTCTTCTGTTACAGGTAAAAAAATGATACAATATACCGAAGACCAATTGGTTCAAACGATAATTGAAAAATATCAGGGGATTTTTGTAATACTTCTTGCACCTTTAGTACGGTCAAGGAAAGGACATTATCGGGAATTGTTTGAACAATATCGCAAAAAAGGTTTTACCAAAATAAGAATTGACAGAAGGATAAGAGATATTGAAGCACAAATGCAAGTAGCGAGATACAGCATTCACGATATTGAACTTGTAGTAGATAGATTAACAATAAATTCAAAAAGTTTCGGAAGGTTAAAATCATCAATACAACTTGCTTTAAAAGAAGGCAAAGGGAATCTGCTATTACTTAAAGAAGAGAATGAAGAACCTCAGTATTTTAGTAAAAATTTGATGTGTTCTGAATCCGGAATTTCTTATGATGAACCACAACCTAATACTTTTTCTTTTAACACACCTTATGGTGCATGCCCCGAATGTAACGGAATAGGATTTATTTACAATGTTGACAAAAAAAGTATTATTCTTGATGAGAGTAAAAGTATTAAAGCCGGTGGATTATTAATTATTGATAACAAAAATGATTCTTTAATAAAACCTGTAATCAGAGCATTGGCAAATAAATATAAAGTGAATTTGGACTTGCCAATGAACAAACTTCCAGAGGCTTTTTTAAATGAGCTTTTTTATGGTAGCAACAGAGAAATTACTATCATGTCTGATTTCTTTACGGAAGTTGATATTAAATTCGATGGAATAATAAGCAGATACGAACAAATTATTGAAGACAACGAATATTCTTATTTAAAGAGAGAACTCAGAGAATTCGTTTCTCGCATAAAGTGTCCTGAATGTCATGGTTCTAGACTTAAAGAAAAAGCATTATATTTTAAAATTGATAATAAAAATATTCATGAAGTTGCATCAATGCAAATTGATGAATTTAATGATTGGATAATTGGGTTAGAAAGTAAACTTAAAGGAAGACAAAAACTTATTGCCTCGGAATTATTAAAAGAAATAAAAACAAGAATATCTTTTATTTTGGAGGTAGGTCTAACCTATCTTTCTCTTAACCGCCCGGTTATGTCATTATCTGGTGGAGAGGCACAGCGAATAAGACTTGCAACTCAAATTGGTTCTCAGCTTATTAATGTTACTTACATCATTGATGAGCCAAGTATTGGCTTACACCAAAGAGATAATTATAAGCTAATTAATGCACTTAAAGAACTTAGAAATGTCGGGAATAGTGTGTTTGTTGTTGAGCACGATAAAGAAATGATGCTTTCCTCAGATTACCTTGTTGATTTGGGACCTAAAGCAGGACGACATGGTGGTAATATTTGCTTTAGCGGAAAATCAAAGGATATATTTAAAGCAAAAACTATAACAGCAGACTATCTAAATGGAACTAAAAAAATTGAAATTCCTAAAAAAAGGAGAGAAGGAAACGGGGATTTTATAGAATTAATATCCGCAAAAGGTCATAATTTAAAAAATATAAATTTAAGGCTTCCACTTGCTAAACTTATTTGTGTTACAGGAGTTTCAGGTAGTGGAAAATCATCGCTTATAAATGAAACATTGTACCCGATTATAAAAAATTTTCTTTACAAAAGCAGAGTAAAACCTCTTGATTATGAAAAAATAAAAGGTATTGAAAATATAGACAAAGTTATTGAAATAGATCAGAGTTCAATTGGTAGAACACCAAGGTCTAATCCTGCAACTTACACAGGTGTTTTTACTCTTATCCGATCATTGTTTACACAATTACCGGAGGCTAAAATTAGAGGATATAAGCCCGGAAGATTTTCTTTTAACGTAAAGGGAGGCAGATGTGAAGAATGCCGTGGTGCAGGCATTAAAACCATTGAAATGAACTTTTTACCTGATGTTTATGTTAAATGTACACAATGCAGGGGGAAAAGATACAACAGGGAAACCCTTGAAGTGAGATACAAAGGAAAATCAATAAATGATGTGCTGAACATGACCCATAATCAGGCATTAGATTTTTTTGAAAATATTCCTAAAATTAAAAGAAAAATAAAAGCATTGGTAGATGTGGGAATGGGATATGTTACTTTAGGGCAGGCATCTACAACACTAAGTGGGGGTGAAGCACAGCGAATAAAACTTGCAGCTGAATTATCAAAAAGAGACACAGGAAAAACACTTTACATCCTTGATGAACCAACAACCGGTTTGCATTTTGAAGACATCAGAATGCTTATGAATGTATTAAATAAATTTGTTGATAAGGGAAATACAGTTTTAATTATAGAGCATAACTTTGATGTAATAAAACTTGCCGATCACATCATTGACCTCGGACCTGAAGGAGGAGAAAGTGGAGGTAAAATTATTTGCGAAGGAACACCCGAAGAAGTTTCTCAAATAACAAAAAGTTATACAGCAAAATATTTGAAAGAGGAGTTAGGGATAAAGGCAAGAACAAAGATTAATACAAAATAATGTTATTGAATTTGAAAAACCCATAATTCGCTAATAT
Organism: Bacteroidota bacterium; assembly: GCA_034723125.1. Classification (NCBI taxonomy): domain Bacteria; kingdom Pseudomonadati; phylum Bacteroidota; species Bacteroidota bacterium. The sequence continues at coordinate 4,789 of JAYEOP010000416.1, forward strand.
TCATTCGTGTATTAGTGGCAAAACTTCATTTTTTTATTCGCGATAAAACTCATTTTTTCATTCGTGTATTCGTGGCAAATCTTTATTCTTTTATTCGTGGCAAAACTTCATTTTTTCATTCGTGTATTCGTGGCAAATCTTCATTCTTTTATTCGTGGCAAAACTTCATTTTTTATTCGCGATAAAACTCATTTTTTCATTCGTGTATTAGTGGCAAATTTTCATTCTTTTATTCGTGGCAAAACTCATTTTTTCATTTGCCACAATTTCTTAGTCGGAGTGGGGAGATTTGAACTCCCGACCTTTTGACCCCCAGTCAAACGCGCTAACCGAGCTGCGCTACACCCCGAATATTTTATGTATGCATTCCACCGCAAACACTAATTACCTGTCCCGTTACATAAGACGATAAATCGGAAGCTAAAAATACGCATAGTTTTGCAACATCTTCAGGTTGTCCGCTTCTTCTTAGTGGAATTGTTTTTATCCAATCTTTTTTTACGTCATCCTTAAGTTTTGCTGTCATTTCAGTTTCAATAAATCCGGGAGCTATAGCATTACAGCGAATATTTCTTGAACCTATTTCTTGTGCTATGGATTTTGTAAAGCCAAATATTCCTGATTTTGAAGCTGAATAATTTGATTGTCCGGCATTACCACTTAATCCTACTACAGAACCAACATTAATAATTGAGCCTTCTCTTTGCTTTAAGAATGAACGTAACAATGCTTTTGTTAAATTAAATACAGATTTTAAGTTTATATTAATTACTGTATCCCATTGGTCTTCTGTCATTCGCATTAACAGATTATCTCTTGTTATTCCTGCATTATTAACAAGAAAGTGAATTGCTTCAAAGTCTTTAAGAATTTCATTGACTGTTTTTTCAGAACCTTCAAAACTACTAGCATCAGAAGCATATCCTTTAGCTTCTACTCCAAAGTCAGCAATTTCTTTTTCGGTTTTTTCCATGTTCTCGTCTCGCTGTATGTCTGTAAAAGCTATGTTTGCTCCATTTTTGGCAAATTCAATGGCAATTGCTTTTCCAATACCTCTTGAGGCACCGGTAATAAGTGCTGTTTTTCCTTCCAATAATTTCATATTATTCTTTTAATTAGCATCTGTTAAAAAATGCGAAAATACGAAAAAAAAAATAATGAAAAACTCTTGATTGAATAATCCCGAAATGACTTTTAATATAATTCAATTTTGCTTAAAATGTTTCATAAAAAAACCGGATTACGAAAACAATCGTAATCCGGAATTAAAGAGAATCTTTCTTTAGTTTTTATTTCTTTGTGTTACTTGAGAGTTCTTTTAAATTTTGAAAATACATTGCAAATGAACGATATAAGAAATGAGTCCATTTACCAAATGGTACAATTATTAATGCCCATTGTACAAGAACAGTTAAGTGAATAAAATACACCCATATAGAGTTTTCAATTAAATCTGTATCAATTAAAATTCTAACAATAAAAGCTGTAAATCCCATTAAAAATAACCAGATAACAAAAAACCAGTCAGCTGGTTGTGAGAATTTACTTATTTCCTTTTTTTGTTTAATACGACTTGACATAAAATCAATTGTAACAATAAATATTACTGCACTTTCAACATAACCTAAAATAATGATAAACATATTTTCTGTTCCAAACCAATCCAGTACAACTGTTGTAAACAGTAAAGCTAAATATCCAAGAACAAGAATAAAATGTTCGAACCAACGGAATTGGTTGTCATCACATCCTAATGCTCTTTTTTGTGTAAACATGTGAACTACTAATTCCCATATTCCTTTGATATAAGCTATTATAGGTACTTTTGTTTTGGGCTTTAGAATTGTAAACCACCACATACGAATAATATTTGGCATAAGAATAATAGAAAATACTGCAGCAATTGAAATTATTTCAAAAGTATGACCGAAGTGCATAACTTTTTCAGGGTCAAAGTTTTCATAAGCTCCAAATACAACAACAGCAATTGCAAGAATGACGAAAGCAATGATTGATACAGGAAGTGATTTGTATAAAATACCTGCTAAGCCTGTCCAATCATATTTTGAGGAAAGCCATCTTCTAAGAGACATCATAAGTTCTCCGGGATTTGCTTCTCGCGGGCATGCTTCACTGCATTCGCCACAATAATAACAAGACCATGGTTTTAGGGATGCTTTCATTTCATCTTCCAAGCCCAATACACTAAATCGTACCATTTCCCTTGGGAAAGAATCATCCTCGGTAGATAGTGAACAAACGGCAGTGCAGTTACCACAATTATAACATGCATTAAGGTCAAAGCCACCGTATTTCTTTATTTCTTTTGTAAATTCTGGATTTATTTTACCCATTTTATTTATTTTTTCAATTTATAAAAATAGTATTCATCCATATCATCTACTTCTCCTGCTTCAATTTTTCCGAATTTTCTGAGTGTCATTAAATGATATGTTACAGTTTCAAGAGATAATTTTGTTTCTTCAACTATCTGAGGGATTGTTTTTGGTCCTTCTTTAAGAGCAGTAATTATAGGCTTTTTAAGTTGTCTATATTCTTTCTGCTTTGCTTTCAGTTCATCAGAAACTGTTCTCTTTTTCTTAATTATTTCAATTGTTTTTGTAACCATTATAAATTATTTTTTATTTATCTTGTTGCATAAGTCCATCTATTAAAGACTCAACTTCATTATCTGTATATCCTATTAAATCTATTGCATTTGTTGGACAAACAGGTAAACACATTCCACAACCTTTACAATTAGCTTCAATAACTAGTGCAACTTGTTTTCCTTGATGTTCAACTTTGGTAAATGCATTAAAAGGACATGCTTCTGTACATTTGTCGCACCAATTACAAGCATCAGGGTCAACAACTGCTAATGTAGGCTCTAAAGAAAGTTCGCCTTTAGAGAGTACTGCACTTGCTGCCGCTGCTGCCGATGATGATGATGACATTGTTTCCATTATATTTTTTGGTGCTTGAGATGCACCTGCAATGTAAACTCCATCTATGACAGTTTCAACAGGTCGCAATTTCATGTGTATTTCATTAAAAAATCCATCACGTCCTAAAGGAACTTTAAAAACATTAACTAAATCTTTATTTTCTCTTGGAACCATTCCTGTAACAAGAACAACTAAATCTGTATCAACTTCCATTTCTTTATTTGAAGTAAGATAATCAATGATTTTGACTGTTATCCTATTACCGTTTTGCTTTACCTCAGGTAAATGATCAATGTATGATTGTAAATAAATATCTCCTTGTTTTGATGATTCGTCATAAAAAACTTCCTGTTTACCATAAGTTCTTATACCTCTGGTAAAATGAAAATTATTGATTTCAGGGAAATATTTTTTTGCTAAAATAGCTTTATGAATATTTGAAGTACAACAATACCTTGAACAATACTTGTTTCCATCAGGGATATTGGCTTGGCGACTTCCAACACAATATATGTAAGCGATATTTTTTATTTTTTTCTTATTGTAAACAAAGTTTTTATTATCCTTTTGTAATTCTATTAAACGTGAAAATTGAGGTAAAGTAATAACATTTTCTATTTCATCATAGCCAAATTCACCTTTTTTAGGTTCATAAGAATTAAATCCTGTATTTAAAATAATACCACCAACTTTTAATGGTAAGATTTCTTCTTTCATTGAGAAATCAATTTCCGAACAAACTTTTTCACATTCACCACATTTTGTACAATTATCCATGTCAATTGTAGGTAATTGAGGATATTCACTATCATAGTTTTTATAAATAGCTTTTCTTTTGTTAAGCCCATAATTAAATTCGTCTAATACTTCAACAGGACAAACTTCTATGGCTTTTTCTAATGATTCGGTGCTACAAGTTTCTTTTATGTATCGAGGATTAATTCTAACTTTTATTTCAAAATTGCCGATACTTCCTGATTTTTCAATTGCTTCTGCTCCAGTAAAAAGTGTTATGTTCTTGCGTTTTTTTACTTCATTATAAAGGCGTGTAACAAGTTCTTTACCTGTTTCTTCTGTATTATAGAGTTCACCTAATTGAGCTACTCTGCCTCCAACAAAAAATTCTCTTTCAATAAGATATACTTCAATATCATTACTTGAGAGATCTAAAGCTGTTCTCATTCCACCAATTCCTGCACCAATAACTGCCATTACTTTTTCGGCAGGTATTGTAATTTGTTCAAGAGCTTCTGATTCGTAAACTCTTTTAATGGCACCTTTTACTAATTGAATAGCTTTTTCGGTAGCCCCGGTTTTGTCGTCAGAATGTGCCCATGAGCATTGCTCCCTAATATTTGCATGAACATAATTGTAAGGATTTAATCCTGCTCTATCTGCAACAGCTCTAAATGTTATTAAGTGTAATTTTGGAGAACAAGAAGCAACTACTAATCCGTCAAGATTATTATCTCTTATATCATTTTCAATTTCCTTTTGTGCCGAATCGGCACAAGCAAACATTGTTGTTGTTGCAAGAAATACTATTTCCTCATCTTTAACTGAATTTTTAACTTTTTCAACATCAACATAGTCGGAAATGTTACCACCACAATGACATATATAAACTCCTATTTTTTTCTTTTTCATGATTAATGTTTTATATAGTTTGAGGTTCCAGATGCTGCTGTAGCAGCTGACATTATTGAATCCGGTATATCCATAGGACCTGAAGCTGTTCCTGAAACAAATACTCCGTCAATAGAAGTTTTTGCAGGATTAGCTAGTTCATCACTTTGATGAATATAACTATAAGGATCTATTTCTAATTTTTGTTTTGTAAATACTTTTGTTATTTCAGGGTTAGCAAGAACACCTACTGATAAAACTACCATATCGTGTTCTGTTTCTTTTACTTTCCCTGTTTCAATATCCTCATAACGTAAAATTAAATTACCATTAGGTTTCTCTGTTATTTTTCCAACTTTTCCTTTAATGAATTCAACACCCATTCCTACGGTTTGTTGATAAAATTCACAGAAACCTTTTCCGAAAGCTCTTATATGTAAGTAATAAATGCTTACATCTGCCATTGGTAATGCTCCCATCAACAATTGAGATTGTTTTGTGGAATACATACAACAAATTTGCGAACAAATTGGAGTTCCTACTCTATTATCTCTTGAACCAGTGCAAAGTACGTAGGCAATATTGTCAGGTACTTTTGCATCTTGAGGACGCATTACTGTATTAAAAGGACGGGTAGGTGCTAATTGACGTTCCATTTGCATTGATGTAACAACATTTTTATATTTTCCATATCCATACCTTTCGATAATAGTTGGATCAAATAATTGGAATCCTGTTGCAACAACAACTGATTTTACTTCAATTTCTGTAATTATTTCTTCTTGAGTAAAGTCAATAGCTTCAGGTGCACAAACTTTTTCACATGCACCGCAGAGAATACAATTTTCTATATCAATCAAAGCAATTCTAGGACTTGCTATATCAAAAGGGATATAAACTGCTTTTCGAGCTACTTGACTTAATTGATATTGATCATCAGTATAAGAAGGGCATACACGCTCACATTCCTGACAACCTGTACATAAGTTTTCTTTTACATAGCGAGGATGTTCAAGAATTTTTGCTGAAAATCGCTTTTCACCTAATTTCTCAATTTCCTGTACTTCAGATATTGTAATTATTGTTACATTTGGATGTCGTGCAATCTCAGAAACTTTTGGAGTAGTAATACATGCAGAGCAATCTAAGGTAGGAAATACTTTACTTAACAGTATCATATGTCCTCCGACTGTTGCATCTTTTTCTACCAAAAGTATTTTGTATCCCATGTCTCCTAATTTGAGGGCTGATTCAATACCGGCAATTCCACCACCAATAACCAGAACATCATAATTTTTTTCTTGTTCCAACATTTTATTTAGATTTAGATAGATTTACTGCTAAACTTTTAACATGATTTACAAAGGCTTCAGCACAAATTGAACAAATTGCAGCCATTTTAAGTCTTACAGGATCAATTCCTTTTTCTTTCATCATTTTTTGGGTATCACTCATTATTTTTGCTGTTTTTTCAGAGCAAGATTCTCCATAAGGACAATCTGTTCCGTCAGCTGCAATAAAAACTCCATCAAAACCTTTTTCAAAAGCATGTAAAATCCATCTTGGTTTTATTGCACTTGAACAAGGTATATCAATGGTATAAGCAGTTGCAGGATAATGAAGTTTTAATAACCCTGCAAGATCTATTGCAGGGTCTGATATTTTTTCTGTTGAAAAAACCAATATTTTGGGAACACTATTATTATTTTTAGTTTCCATAATATTTATCCTTTTTTCATAAATATTTTAAAATATCCGGATTCTTCTAAGGTACCCATATATTCATGGCCTTTTTTATTTGCCCACTTAGGGATATCTTTTCTTGTTCCTTCATCGGCAGATAGTATTTCCATAATATCTCCTGAACCTAATTCTCCAATAGCTTTTTTTGCAGCTAATAATGGACCAGGACATGCTGTCCCTCTTGCATCAACAGATTTTGCAACTGTTAATCCTTTTAATTCTTCTTCTGTCATAATTTTGTTTTTTAATTGTTTAAAAATTGATTTAATTAATTTGTAAGTAATTATATAAATAAATGAAAATCTGCTTCTTCTGCTGCTGTTATGTATTCTCCAATTCCTACAATATCATCAACAATATCAACAAAGTCATCTAATTTTTCAGCACCCCAAATTTTCCCGGCAAGACCACAAACATGAATTTTTACGTTTGTCATTTCTTTTGCCATTTCAAAAAATTCAAGCCATGTACTTACATTTAATTCTTTTGTAGCTTTTAAAAATTCTTCTTTTCTTTCAGGGCATTCCGACATTGAGAGCTTAGATGCATCATCACCTACATCTTTTTTAAAGACTCTGGCTGCTTGAATAAAAACATAAATATCAACATCCATATCATCGGCTGCTGCTCCACTAAGAATTACTCCGGCTGCTGTTAATTTATCAACAGCTCCTGAAAAAAGACCGAGACACATTTTTTTATTTTCCATAATATTTGATTTTTAATTATGACACAAAAGTAAAATTAGATAAAAAATCTTTATCTATATTTATTGTGTAGTATGTTACTTTGCTTTGTGATTTATATCAAATATTATTATATTTGATGCAAATGTTGTCCTATGAAATTTGAATGTATTAGCTGTAAATTCCGCTCTTTTGCTGTAAGCACTTTAGATGATGACCAATTATCTTTATTAACCGATAATTGTCTTGATGTTAGTTTTAATAAAGGAGACATCATTTTTAAACAAGGTGCTTTTTCTCTTAATATTGCATATCTGAAAACGGGATTAGTTAAATTGCATATGATTGGAACCACTAATCAAAATCAAATAATTAAATTAGCTAAATCACCCGATTATATTGGTATTCCAACTACACTTGGAGACAAAGTAAACCAATATTCCGCTACTGCCATTGAAGATTGTTCAGTTTGTTTTATTGGTATTGACACTTTTAAAACACTAATTGAAACTAATAAAGAATTTGCTTATGAAATAATTTTGAAAATGTGTAAAAATGAACTTGCAAACTTTCAGAACTGTTTTCATAAAACACAAAAAAATTCCAGAGGATTAGTTGCAGATGCTTTGCTTAACTTTGCTACTAATATTTATGGAAAACCTGAATTTATTCTTCCTTTATCACGTATTGAATTTGCTCATTTAATTAGTTCTTCAAGAGAACAAGTATGCAGAGTGCTCTCGGAGTTTCATAAAGATAATATTATTAATTTAAAAGGAAAGAGAATTGAAATTTTAGATAAGAATCGTCTTCTTAAAATTGCTCAAAGGGGATAATTCTAAATTAGTTAAGGAGACCTCTATTGATTCATTATCTTCGTTTCTTGAGTTGCGAAGCATATCATTAACACATTTAAAATAATATTAGATTGGTAAATAACGAAAGTAATTATTAAGTTTCCTTAATAAATAATTGTAAAACGTGGCTATATTTATGAAGAGATTAACCGTTTTCACTAATTTGCTTTAAAGATTTAATATTTAAAATTTTAATTGATTTTCCATTAGTGTAAATAATTTTATCTTTTTTTAATGAAGATAAAATGCGAATAGTACTTTCAACAGAAATACCAGCAAATTCAGCTAAAAATTTTCTTGTGATACAAGCTGTTTTAATAAAGTTTTCGTTATTGTTTAAATATAAAAGAATTTCAGCTAAACGCCCATGCATATTTTTATTACTAATGCTTTTAAATCTATTAAAATAATATTCATCATCTTTACAATACCATTTTATTACTTCTTGTGCAAAAATACTGTTAGTTGTTAATAATTTTTTAAACTTATCTTTTTTTATTAAACAGACAGTTGTATCAGTTATTGCTGAAACTGAATAAAAACAATGTTCTTTAGAACAAAATAAAGATGGTAATCCAATAAATTCATTTTTCTGTAGAATTTTTAAAATGAATTTATTTGTACCTTCAATATATTTTTGAGCAGAACCATCTACTATATACATAATGTCAGATGAAAAAGTTCCTTCTTTATATATAGTTTCTCCTTTTTGGTATTTAATTTGGGTTTTGTTTTTTGAAATAAATTCAAGTTCCGATTGAATAAGTTTTTTAAAACAATCAGATTTGTAATTACATTCAAGACAATTTGTTGTTTTTGAATTTGAAGAAGATATCATTTGTTCTTTAATTTATGATATTCATTAATATAACTACAAATGTAATCACTATTTAAATATTAAACATTCATTTATTAAATGTATTATTACTTCTTTTAGTATGACATTTGTCATATTCCAATGCTTAGTATATTGTAGATATTTACGCCTTTTTGCTTCTATTTTTAAGAGATATTACAGTGCTTGCCATTATTATTTGAATAGATATTCATTCTACATTTGTATTAGTTAATTTATTTAATTAATTTATAAAATTACAAGTATTATGGAAAAGACAGAGGAATTAAAAATTAAAAGTCGGGAAAATACTTCACATCCCTGTTTTGACGAACATATAATTGATGATATTATTAATATATGTGAAAGCAAAAAAATCAAGTTTTATAAAAAGAATCATGTATTATATTGTCAAAACACAAAACCTGAAGAAATATTTTATTTAATTGAAGGAAAGGTTAAAATATTAATAACTGATGATAATAATAATGAACGAATAATAAAATTTGCTACAGCTGGAGATTTTTTAGGAGTAAAGAGTGCAGTTGTAGGGAATAATTATGTTACTTCGGCTGTTGTTATTGAAAATTCCACTTTTTGTGTTATAGCAAAAGATGATTTCACTAAAATATTAAAAAATCATTCTGATATTTGTTATGAATTCATAAAAAATATTAGCAATTTATCAAGTGAAACATATAATGGTATTATGTCTATTAATGGTAAGCCAGAAAAAGAACGATTAGCACATTCACTTTTGCTACTAAATTCTAAATTTAAATCAAATAAAATAGAAATATTAAAGAAGGATTTAGCAAATTATTCTCAGGTAAAGAAAAAGAAGTTAAAATCATATTTGAATGAATTTAAATCTAAAAAATTAATTCATCTTAATAGTGCGAGAATTAGGATATGTGATATAAACGGATTAAAGGAAATGGCTAAAATGACAGCCTCAAATTAGAATAAACAATAAATAAAAAGGAGAAATTAAAATGGCAACAATGGTAATAGGTATGTTTTCTGGCGGTATTGATAGATTAACTGCTGCTGGAGTAGTTGCAAGCGGTGGTGCTGCACTTGATATGGATATTGATATTTATGTTTTATTAATGGCAGCAAGAACTTTTAAAAAAGATGTTGTAAAAACAAATAATGAAATTTCGGAAACAGCAAATTTAAAAGATCAATTTTTTTCAGGGTTAGAGAAAAACAAAGTAAAAAAATGGTATGAATTTTTTGAAGAAATAAAGGAGTTAACTAATGTAAAAATTCATATCTGCGGACTTGCAGGTAAAATATGGGGTGGTGAAAAAGTAGAAGATTTTATCGATATGGTTGATGATATTGGTGGTGTAACAGAATATGTTGATGCTGCTTCAAATGCCGATATGCACCTATTTATTTAAAATAGGAACTAATAATAAATTTATTTAAACTAATTAATTTAGGAGAAAAAGTAATGATAACAAATGAAGAATTAAAAGATATTAAGGCAAATAAAGTAATTGATGCAAGAGGAACAGCTTGCCCTGGTCCATTATTAGCTGCAAAAAAGGCAATAGCAGATTTAGGCTCGGGAGATATTATGGAAGTACTATCTGCCGATGAAGGAACAAAAAGAGACATTCCGAAATGGGCAGAGAAAAAAGGACATGATTATCTTGGATGTGTTGAAGACTCAGGATTTTTTAAATTATTTTTAAAGAAAAAATAAATATTATGAATGAAAATTATATTCCCAAAATATTGGTGTTTTCTACAGAGAAAATATCAGACCCTGCAATAGATCTTGCCGGATTGTTGAAAATCCATTATCCACCTACTGTTTACACAATTAGTGTTCCTTGTTCATCAGGGATAAAACCAAGATGGATAATGCATGCCTTTGAAAAAGGTTATGATGGAGTTTTTATTGCAGCTGACGGAACAGATTGTCCTTATGGCTCTACTTGTACTGAAAAAACAGCCAAGTTAATGCTTGATACACAAGGAATAATGAAAGAGAAGGGCATTAATCCTGCAAGGCTTAAAATGGCTGCAATTTGCTCCGTCTGTGCAGAAGCTTTTGCTAAACACATGAATAGTTTTTTTAAGGCATTAGTAAAAATGGAAGAAGAAGAACTTGTTCATGAATTAAATTAGGAAACAGAAACTAAATTAGGAAAATAGATGATTAGTGATAATATGGAGTTTGATGCTCTTGTTATTGGAGGTGGTATTGCTGGCCAAGAAGCATCATTAAACCTCGGAAATAACGGGTATAAAGTTTTACTTGTAGAAAAAGATTTGTCAATTGGAGGGAAAATGATACATCTTAGTAAAGTTTTTCCTACACTTGATTGTGGTGCTTGCATTGCAACACCAAAAATTTCAGAGACTGCTCGTAATCCCAACATTACTATTATGACATATAGTGAAGTTAAAGAGATTGAAAGGGAAAAGAAAGAATTTAAACTAAAAGTACATAAATATCCCCGATATGTTAATGAAGATCTTTGTACAGGATGTCAAGAGTGTGAATTTGTATGTCCAGTAAATGTTGACGATCAGTATAATTATAATCTTGCGGGAAGAAAAGCAGTATATATCCCTTTTAATTTGGCAAATCCAAGAAATGCAGTAATAGATATTGATAATTGTATTTTATGTGGAGCTTGCGAAAAAGTTTGTTCGCCAGATGCAATAGATTTTACACAAGAAGTTGAAGAGTATTCATTAACAGTAAAGACAATAATTATTACTACCGGTTTCAATATTTTTGATGCTGTTAAAAAGAAAGAATATAATTATGATAAATATAAGAATGTTATACACTCAATGGAAATGGAAAGATTCTTGGCACCTACTAGACCTTTTAATGATATTCTTAGACCATTAGACGGGAAAAAACCTGATAATATTGCTTATGTTTTATGTACAGGCTCTAGAGATAAATCTTTAGGAAATCCTATTTGTTCACAAATTTGTTGTATGTATTCAATAAAGCAAGCACAATTGTTAATGGGTGCAATTCCTACTGCTGATGTTACTATTTATTATATGGATATTAGAGCTTTTGGGAAAGGTTTTGATGAGTTTTATGAACAAGCAAAAGGCATGGAAGTAGAATTCGTTAAAGGAAAAGTAGCAAGAATATCAAGGGAAAAAGATGGCAGTGGAAATCTTATCTTAAGATATGAAGATATTGAAAATGGGAGTATTGTAAAGGAAGCAAAGCACGACCTTGTAATTTTATCTGTTGGGATTTTGCCAAATAATGAAATTTGTTCATCATTTAAAAGTGAAAAATTAGAACTTGATAATTTTAATTATATAAAACAAATAGATGAACTTACAAGTCCTGCAAAAACAAATATAGAAGGTGTATTTGTTGCAGGAACTGCATCATCTCCAATGGATATTCCCGATTCAATACTTTCTGCAGGTGATGCCTCGGCAGAAGCAACAAGTTATATAGAATTACAAACACCCTGTAAATAGGAATAAAATACAATGAAAAATAAAATAGGAGTATATATATGCCATTGTGGTGGGAACATTTCTGACTACGTTAATGTAAAAGAAGTAAAAGAAGCCGTAGAAAAAGAAGTAGGTGTTGCTATCGCAAGAACTACAATGTTTGCATGTTCAGATTCTACACAAAATGAAATAATTGAAGATATTAAAGAGAACAATCTTGATGCTATGGTTATTGCATCATGTTCTCCCAAATTGCATTTATTTACTTTTAGGAATGTAGCTAAAAGGGCAGGATTAAATCAATATAATTATGTTCAGGTAAATGTACGAGAACAATGCTCTTGGGCACACTCGGACAAACCAAAAGAAGCAACAAAAAAAGCTATTCTTTTAGTTAGAGATGGGATAGCAAGAGTACGGCATTCCGAATCATTAGAACAAATTAAAATTTCAGCTATAAATGTGGTTACTATTATTGGTGCGGGTGTTTCAGGTATGAGAGCAGCTATTGAACTTGCCGATATGGGAACAAATGTTTACCTAATTGAAAAAGATTATTTTGTTGGTGGTAAAATTCCTCAGATGGAAGAATTATTTGAAACTAATGAAACAGGAAAAGATATTATTGAAAAACTGTATAATGAAATAAGAAAGAGAAGAAAAATTAAACTTTTTACAGGAGCAGAATTGCAATCAATATCGGGGAGTGTAGGTAATTTTGAAATAAAGGTAAAAGTAAATCCAAGATATATTAATCGCCAGTATGATAAGATAAAATTGAAAAAAGCAATTCAAAATTGCCCTGATGAAGTATTGGATGAATTTAATTATGGTATAACAAAACGAAATGGGATTTACAAAAAATATGAAAATGCTTATCCGGACATTCCTGTTCTTGACAAGGATGCATGTAACCCTGAAAACGGATTTTTTGAAACTTTCAAAGATTTTATTGATATTAATCAAAAGCCTGAAAATCTTAATATTAACACAGGAGCAATTCTTCTTTGTTCAGGCTTTGATTCTTATAACCCCAAGGAAGGTGAATATGCATATAAAAAAAATGAGAATGTAGTAACTCTTCAGGCTTTTAAAAGAATTATAGAATTAAGCGATGATAAAAAACTAACATATAAAGGAAATAAAATTAAAAATGTAGTATTTATTTATTGTGTAGGAAGCCGACAAGTTGAAGGTGAAAATAAATATTGTTCACGTTATTGTTGTACTGCAGCTATTCATACATCTCTTATCATTAAAAAGAAATTTAAAAAAATAAGAAGCTTTCATCTTTATAGAGATATTAGAACATACGGTAAATATGAAATATTATATGAGGATGCAAGACGACAAGGAGATATATTTTTAAAATTTGATGCAAATGAGCCTCCTATTGTTGAAGATATAAATGGAATAACGCAGGTAAAAGTTAAGGATTTATTGATGAATAGAAGGGAGCTAGAGATAGATGCTGATTTGATTGTACTTGTAACAGGAATGGTTCCTCGACAAGATAATAAAATAATTTCAGATATTTTAAAAACTCCTATTGGACGTGATAAATTTTTTAATGAAATACATCCCAAATTAAGACCAGTAGAAACAGCAATTGATGGTATTTTAATTGCCGGTACTTGCCAAGGACCTAAAAATATTACCGAGTCAATTAAATCTTCGCTTTCTGCATCTATTAAAGTTAATTCTTTATTGAGTGGTGAGGAATTAGAGCTTGAACCGACAATTGCTAAAATAGATCCGGATGCTTGTGAGTGGTGTGGGAAATGTGTAGAAGTGTGTACCTATAATACTATTACGAAAATTGAATACAAAGGAAAATCAATTGCAAAAATTAATATATCAACTTGTAAAGGATGTGGTATGTGTGCAACAGTATGCCAAAAAGATGCTATTGATATTATCGGATATACTAATGAAGAAATTGAAGCAATGATTGATATATCCTAATGTAATATACAGATAAAAAAACAGTAAAATGGCTGATACAAAAAAAGAAAAAACGGTAAATTTTATGAAGGAAAAACGTACTGTTACTGAAGAAGTCAAAACGAAAGTAAAAGAATTTAATAAGCTAAAAAGAACTATATTAAAAGTTTTGGAATCCGGTAACAAAACAATTCCTCAAATATCCAAAGAAACAAATCTTTCAACAGAAATTGTTACAAAAAGTTTAATGACACTTATTAAATACGGAAAAATTAATCCTGTTGGAATGGATGATATGGATGAATATTATTTTTATGAATTAAAGAAAAAAATATAAAATGACAAAAATAAATCCTGATTTTGCAATAGACTTAAAAAATTATGGTGCATTAGATCTTAATGCTTGTTTTAATTGTGGTAATTGTACTGCTGTTTGTTCTCTTTCAACAGAAGATAATTCATTTCCAAGAGAAATAATAAATGCAAGTATATTAGGATTGGAAGATGATATTCAATCCTCAATAACACCATGGTTATGCTATTATTGTGGTGATTGTAGCGCAACATGTCCTCAGGAAACAAATCCAGGGGAATTAATGATGTCATTAAGAAGGTGGCTTACATCAAAATATGATTGGACAGGCTTAGGACATAAACTTTATACTTCTAAAATATGGGAATTTGGAACAATTTTGTTTTTATCAGCAATTGTTTTATTCTTATTTGTATTTTATCATGGACCGATGACAACAGTACTTACTGCCGATGGGGGTGTAAAACTAAATACATTTGCCCCTTGGAAAACTATAGAAATAGGAGATTGGATTATGGGTGGTCTTTTAGCGTTTTTCTTATTAACAAATATTTTTAATATGTTTTTGAAAATTATTGTAAAAAGAAAAGATATTAAAGTACCGATTAAATTATATTTTACAGAATTTTGGAAACTTATTTTGCATTTTGCTACTCAAAAAGAATTTTCAAAATGTGATGATAAATCGACAGAGAAAAAAAACTATTTTAGCACATATTGGGTTATTCATTGGATTTTAATGTCAAGCTATGTTTTAATGTTTGTAATAATTGTTGTATTTTTAGGTTGGTTTCAAACTGATAATATTTACGAATGGTGGCATCCTCAACGTATTTTAGGATATTATTCCACTATTGGTTTATTAATTGGTGTAGTTTACTTTTTTATTGCAAGAGTAAAAAAGAATCAGGAAAAAAGTAAGCATTCACATGTTACGGATTGGACATTTTTAGTATTATTGTTTTTAACAACAGTTACAGGTATATTGGTTCATATTTTCAGAATTTATGGAATGCCATATCCAACATATTATATGTATGTATTTCATTTAATGGTTCTTTTCCCAATGTTAATGATAGAGGTTCCTTTTTCTAAATGGTCTCATTTAGCATATAGACCTTTTGCAATATATTTTAATAATGTTATCAATACTGCAAAAAATAGTAAAAAATAATTTTAGATATTAATGTGGTTTATAACACATCAACGCCTTTTTGAATAATTTCATTAGTATCACGAGCAATTACTAATTCTTCATTTGTAGGTATTACCATTATTTTTACCTTTGAATCATCTTTGCTTATAATTGCTTCTTTTCCTCTTATTTTTAAATGTTTACTTTTATCAAGTTCAGCACCGAGAAATTCTAATCCTTCACAAATATTTCCTCTAGTTGTAATGTCATTTTCTCCAATACCGCCTGTAAATATAATAGTATCAACTCCTCCCATTGCTGCAGCATAAGAACCAATATATTTTTTTATTCTGTATTGATACATATCCATAGCAAGAATTGCACGTTCATTTCCTTCATTTACAGCATCTTCAATATCTCTCATATCAGGAGAAATACCTGAAATACCAAGCATGCCACTATGTTTATTAATAAGAATATTTGCTGTGCTAACATTTATTTCTTCTTTATTAATAATAAAATTATAAGCACCTAAATCAAGGTCGCCACAGCGAGTTCCCATCATAAGTCCTTCAACTGGAGTAAGTCCCATGCTTGTATCAACTGATTTTCCGTCTTTAATAGCAGTCATAGAAGCACCATTACCTAAGTGGCAACTAATAATTCTGATATCTTTTAAAGGTTTTTTCAATATTTCAGAAGCTCTTGCTGACACATATCTATGACTTGTACCATGAAATCCGTATCTTCTTATTTTATATTTTGTATAAAGACTGTAAGGAATTGCATACATATAAGCATGTTTGGGCATTGATTGATGAAAAGCTGTATCAAACACACCTATTTGTGGAATGTCAGGCATTAATTCTGATACAGAATAAATACCTTTAAGGTTTGGTGGATTATGAAGTGGGGCAAGATTAACGCATTCTTCCATTTTTTCAATAACATCATCATTTATTCTAACACTACCTTTAAAACTTTCTGCACCATGAACTACTCTATGCCCAACAGCGTCAATTTCACTAAGGTCATTTATGCAACCACGCTTTTTGCTTGTAAGAATACCAAGAATATATTCTATTCCTTTTTGATGATCAAGAATTTCTCCTTCGAGTTTTACTTTATCACCATCAAACCTTTCGTTTTTTATGAAAGAACCACTTAAACCTATTTTTTCAACAACTCCTTTTGCTAGAACTTCTTCATTCTTCATATTAAAGAACTGATATTTTATAGATGAACTTCCACAATTTAAAACTAATATTTTCATTATAATTTGTTTTTTTTTCTTTTAATAAATAGATTATTTATTACGTCCTAAATTAATAATTGAACCGCTTTTGCAAATTCTTTTACCTCCTGAATAGAGGTAAAATCCTTCTCCTACATGCTTTCCATATAATTTGGTTCTTACTAATCGTTTTATAAGTGGTGAAGGTTTATATTTAATATCTCCAAATTCATTGTAAAGACCATTCATCCATTTTACAAGTTTATCAAGCCCGATTTTGTCAGCCAGAGTAAAAGGTCCTGATTGCATACCATAACCTTTCATTAGTGTTTTATCAATATCACTAACAGTTCCAACACCTTCCATTAAAAGTTCACAAGCCTCATTTATCAAAGGAATTATTAATCTTGTACTAATATTACCGGGAGATGCAGTAACATTTATAATATCTTTATTTAACATTTTGGCGAATTTATCTATTGTTTTAACGGTATAGCTATTAGTAATAACACATTTATTTACTTCAACGAGAGGTACAGTTGTTATTGGTGAAATAAAATGAACTCCAATAGCACGTTCCTGATATTTTAATATATTAGAAAGGTCAGAGATAAGTACTGTTGATGCATTAGAAACAATGATAGTCTTTATAGGAACATTTTCTTCAATTTTTTTAAATACATCTTTTCGGATTTCTAAGTTACTAACTGATTTTTTTGAGTTTACAGATTCAATTACAATATCGCAATTTTTAAGTGAACTAAAATCTACAGTTGTAACTATCCTAGACAAAATAGCTTTTTTATCACTATTTGTCATGCCCCAGCGATTAATCATTTTATCTAACTTCAACCCGATCGTTATCATAATTTCGTTAATACGCTCTTGCGAAACATCTAACATTACAACATCAAAACCAGCCCTTGCAACAACTATTATAATATCTTGTCCTGTTGAGCCGGCACCAACAACTCCAATTTCTTTAATTAATCCCTTTTTCTTAGTAGTATCTTTACTAAGTGTATAATCTTCTAAAATTTCTTTCATATCTTTATTGTTTTTCTAAAGCAAATTTTATAACTAAATAACTTTTGTTAAAAAAGTTATAGATTTTTAAATAACATTTATTTTTCGTTAGCCTGATTAGCAGTAATTGCGACAAGATTAACAATATCATCAACAGAGCATCCTCTTGAAAGGTCGTTTATTGGAGCAGCCATTCCTTGCAACACAGGACCTACAGCTTCTGCACCGGCTAATCTTTGTACTAATTTATATGCAATATTTCCAACTTCAAGTGATGGAAATACAAGTACATTTGCTTTGCCTGCAATTTCACTTTCAGGGGCTTTTTTCTTTCCGATAGCTTCAACTATTGCCGCATCTGCTTGAAGCTCACCGTCAATTTTTAACTCAGGCATCATTTCTTTTGCAAGTCTTGTTGCTTCAATAACTTTATCACACATTTCGTGTTTTGCACTGCCTTTGGTAGAGAAACTAAGCATAGCTACTCGGGCTTCTATTTTTGCAATATTTTTTGCTGTTTTTGCACTGCTTACAGCAATTTCTGCAAGTTGTTTTGCATCAGGATTTGGATGAACTGCACAATCGGCAAAAATTAGTAAGCCATCTTCACCAAAACTTTTATCTTTTAGCATCATCAAAAATGCACCTGAAACAACACTTATTCCCGGCAATGTTTTTACAATTTGAAATGCTGGTCTTAACACATTCCCGGTTGCATTCATTGCTCCTGCTACTTCACCATCGGCATCTCCTGCTTTTATCATCATTACCGATAAATATAGAGGGTCTTTTAAGAGCTTTGATGCTTCTTCTTTTGTTAATCCTTTCTTTTTTCTTATTTCAACTAATTGATTAACATAGGAATCAGATTTACTGTGGTTGTCGGGGTCAATAAAAATAGCTTTATCAATATTTTTTAAATCATATTTTTTTGCTTCTATAAGTAAATTTTCTTTTTTTCCTATTAAAATTATTTGAGCAATTTTTTCTTTTAAAATTTCATCTGCTGCTTTTAGTGTTCTTTCTTCAAAACTTTCAGGTAGTACAATTCTTTTATTTAGTTTTTTTGCACTGCTTCTTATTGATTCTAATAATGTCATATTATCTCCTTAACTGTTATTTAATTCACAACGGTAACTTGAAACAAAAGTAATTAAATTTTAATAAACTTAAAAATTCCTTTAAATAAATTAATATGTGAAATCTCCATGTTCAGATTTAATTGTCAGCTTTTTATCATCAAATTTTTCACAATATCCTATTATTCGGGCAGCAATTCCAAATTTTTCTGATATTTTTATTATATCATCTGCAACACTTTTATCAACATATAATTCTAATCGGTGTCCCATGTTAAAAACTTGATATAATTCTTTCCAATCACAATTGTTTTGTTCTTGAATGTGTCTAAAAACAATAGGTGTTTTAAAAAGATTGTCTTTAATAACATGTATGTTTTCTACAAAATTTAAAACTTTTGTTTGCCCGCCTCCTGTACAATGAATTATTCCTGAAATATTTTCTTTGTGTTTTTTTATGATTTTTGAAATAACAGGCAAATATGTTCGAGTGGGAGATAGCAATAGTTCACCAATATTTTTGTTTTCTACATCGGATTTGTCAGTAAGTTTCATATTTCCCGAATAAACATATTCTTTTGGAATGTTCGGGTCAAAACTTTCAGGATATTTTTTTGAATATGATTTATCCAAAACTTCATGGCGGGCAAATGTTAGCCCGTTGCTTCCTATTCCACTATTTTCGGAATTTTCGTAAATTGATTGTCCTGTAGATTCAAGCCCTACAATCACATTGCCAGCTTTAATGTCAATATTAATTATTTCATTTTTTTTAATTTGAGCAAATGCAGTAATTCCTACATCAACCGTTCTTACAATATCTCCTACATCAGCAGTTTCTCCACCTGAAAGAAAAACATTTACTCCATTTTTTTTCATCAAGTTACAAAAATTCTGATTTCCTTCAATTAATGTTTTTATTACATCAGCTGTAATCAGGTTTTTATTTCTACCGATTGTTGATGAGATAATTATATTATCAACAACTCCAGTACAAGCAAGGTCGTCAATATTCATTACAATAGCATCCTGTACAATTCCTTTCCAAACATTCAAGTCTGCTGTTTCTTTCCAGTACAAATATGCTAAAGATGTTTTGGTGCCGGCTGTATCAGCATGCATAAGCAATGAATTTTCCGGATTACCTGATAAATGGTCGGGTAATATTTTACAAAATGAATTTTTAAACAAACCTTTATCAAGGTTTTTTATTGCTGCATGAACATCTTTTTTGCTGGCGGAAACACCTCTTTTATCGTATTTCATAACTTTAGAATTTGTTTATTTAAGAATTGTTTATTTGTTTATTTGATTGTCATTTAGTTGCTATTTTTTAACTCTAAGTACTTTAGGCACTTTTTTTTATTTCTCGCAAAGACGCAAAGAACGCAAAGAGAATTTTTATATCTGTTTATCCATAACTTTTATCTTTTAACTTTAAGTACTCTAGGCACTTCTTATTGTTTATTTCTCGCAAAGACGCAAAGAACGCAAAGAGAATTTTTATATCTGTTTATCCATAACTTTTATCTTTTAACTTTAAGTACTCTAGGCACTTCTTATTGTTTATTTCTCGCAAAGA
Source organism: Bacteroidota bacterium (assembly GCA_034723125.1). NCBI lineage: Bacteria > Pseudomonadati > Bacteroidota > Bacteroidota bacterium. The sequence goes on from JAYEOP010000416.1 coordinate 25,259, forward strand.
CGTCCCGATACAGTCATTCTTCCTTATGGGGCAAGCAAAGAACACAAAGAGATTTTTTTTATTTGTCTATCTATAATTTTCAACTTTTATCTTTTAACTTTTAGTTTTTAACTCTAAGTATTTTAGGCACTTTAAGTACTTCTTTTTGTTCATCTGTTTATTCTTAACACATAACTTTTAGTTTTAAGTACTTCTTCTTGTTTATCCGTAACACATAACCTTTTAGTTTTTAGTTTTTACCTTTTAGTTTTAAGTACTCTAAGTACTTCTTTCTCTTAACTTGGGATTGTTTAAATGTCTTGTTTTATCTCTTTTAGTTTTTTTTATAATACTTTTTTGTAATGCTTCGGTCAGGTCAATTCCTGTTTGATTAGCAATACAAATCAGAACAAAAAGTACATCAGCAATTTCTTCTCCGATATTTAAATTTTCTTCACCTTTTTTAAATGACTGCTCTCCATATTCTCTTGCCATTATTCGAGCTAATTCACCAACTTCCTCCATCAAAACGGCAGTATTTGTAAGTTCATTAAAATATCTTACACCTTTTTCTTTTATCCAATCATCAACAAGTTGTTGAGCTTCTTTAATAGTCATAAAAAACGTTCTAATTGATTTTAAACAGTTAATTTTTGAGCTTTCAATTTACTGAAATTAATTGTTTTCTAAAATATCTTAAAACCCAAATCAAAATTGTTAGAAGTCCTCCTTTATGTTTTAACATTCACTTTTTTCCCAAAAATACGTACTATTCCAAAAAGCACTAATACTGAAATAAGTAAGCCCCAGATTGGTGATATTTTCAAATATGAAACAAGTATGTATCCTATAAAAACACTAATAAAACCAACTGTTAAAGAATATGGTAATTGGGTTCGCACATGCTGAATGTGGTCGCATCCTGACGACATTGAACTTAAAATTGTTGTATCGGAAATAGGTGAACAATGGTCGCCAAAAACAGAACCACCGAGTATTGCTGATACCACCATGTAAAAAATCGGCATTGTTTCATTGTAAGCTAATCCATTAATTTCACAACTATTGTAAACAGTGGGTAATAAAATCGGATATAAAAGAGCCATTGTTCCCCAGCTTGAACCTGTTGCAAAAGAAATAGCTGCTGAAATTAAAAATATAAGTGCAGGTAAGAAAAAGGGTGAAACATTTCCTCCAATAATTTCTGAAAGGTAAACATCAGTGCCTAACTTTTCGGTAATTATTCCTAATGACCAAGCAAAAATCAAAATTATCATTGCCATAAGCATTGAATTAAAACCTTCAATTACTGCATTTATTGATTTTTTTAAACTTAAACTTCGTCTTAGAAGAGTAATAATAATTGCTATTCCAATTCCAAAAAATGAAGCCCATAATAGTGCTTTATAGGGGTTGCTACTTCCAATTACATTCACAAATTTCATCCATAGACTAAGATTCTCATTTTTCCAAATTTCTAAACTATTGTGGTTAAACAGTAGGGAAACAAAAGCAACTAAAATTAAACTTACCATTGGTATTACTGCATCATACCATTTTGTTTTTATCTTGTTTGGATTTATGTATTCATTCTTTGCAGATTTTGTTTCATGAATTTTTAAGTGTTTTTTAAAATCCTTAATAGCAAGTGTTTCTATTTTATGCATCTGTCCAAAGTCTCTGTTCATTTTTAGTAACATAAACATAAAAACGATAGTTAGTAAAGGATAAAAAGCATAACCTAATGATTTTAAAAAAATCATATACGGATTTTCAGCAATATTCAATTTTATTACTGCATCATTAATATAATTTACTTCTGCACCTATCCATGTTGTAATAAAAGCTATTGAAGCAATTGGTGCCGCAGTGCTATCCACAATGTAAGCAAGTTTTTCCCTTGAAATTTTAAAACGGTCGGTCAGTGGTCTTAAGCTATTTCCTACAATTAGTGTATTTGCATAATCATCAAAAAAAACAACAATTCCCATTAGCCATGTTACTAACATAGCATTTTTTCGGGTTTTTATTACTTTTGAAAGTTTTGAAATAAGTATATGTATGCTACCGTTTTTCATAAGCAACATTACCATACCTCCAATTATCATTGAAAAAATAATAACTGCTGATTTCTGTGGATCACTTACTACTTTGATAACATAATATTCAATGAAAATCATTGGAGAACGAATCCAGTTTAAAGGATCGTCAAAACCAATTATTAAAAGAATACCTGAGAAAACACCTAGGAATAAAGCTAAAATTACTTCCTTAAAAATAATTGCTAAAAGAATAGCAAGCAGGGGAGGAACAATGCTTAAAAATGCAGGAAGTTTTCTAACATGAAAAAACTGTTTGTTTTCTTTTGAGTCTTTCGGATAAAATATAATGTCTTTATTTCCATCAATTTTAATATTTATATGTGCAATACCATCATCAAAGGTCGTTTCCCTTGTTTCTCCATTGATTATAAAAGTTTTATTTTCGTTAAAAGTGCTTATTACTGAATTGCTTTTATCAACTATTGTAATTTTTGCATTAATATGTTTTAATCCGATAACGTTTGATGGTATTTCTACATGATAACTGTAATTATTTGAGGAAAATAATATAAAAGGTGTTAAGAAAAAAATAGCTATTGAAAATAAAATAATAAATTGTTTTTTTCTTCTCATGCTACCCTAATGAATATTTATAAAAAAAAATCCCGAACCACAAATTTAATGGTTCGGGATTTATATACCAAGTTAATTCCTAACTGTTATTTTGTAAGTGTAACTTGTTTTACAACTATGTTATTACCTGATTGAATTCTTACGAAATACATTCCGCTACTTCTATCACTAATATCAACGTTATATGAACCACCTTTTGTGTTATTTAGTTTCATTGTTTTCACAACTTCACCAAGTGTGTTTGTGATGGTTATATTAAGGTCAGTTGCTACACTTAAGTTAATATCCAGAACAAATTTACCTTTTGTCGGGTTTGGATATAAACTTACAGCACTTTCTAGTCCATTTTCTTCCATTGATCTCCATGGACATTCTTCAATATTCACGTATCTAACAACTTGTACTGCAACATTATTTGATTGGTCAAATGCATCATAAGTTATAGAATAAAGTCCTAGAGCTCTTTTTGGAATATATTCATCAAAATATGTACCTTTAACATTTACAGTGGGATTTACATCAAAGTTATCTGTAATATTATAATTATAAGAAGCTAATGTGTCGAAACGGCAAAGATTAATAATGCTTGCTCCAACTAAAGTAATTACAGGTGCTTCTGTATCAACTATGTTTACTACAAAGTTAATTGTACTTGAATTCATTGAGCCATCTGAAGCTGTAACTGTGTATGTATAGTACCCTAATTTATTTAATAACATTGATGGAGCAAATTCGTCAATTAATGTTCCTGTTTCATTAACTGCTGGAGCGTCATCATAGTTATCTGTTAATGTTAAAGAAGGCATTGTAAATGTACTATTAACTTCAATAGTAATTGTATCTCCTTCAAAGTAATTAACAGATGTAATAACAGGAGCTGTTGTATCAACTACGTTTACAGTTCTTGTTACAATCACAGGACCATTTCCATTACAGTCTGTTACGCTATATGATAAGTTATAAGTTCCAAGTGTTTCTGTATCAACAGTACCTGTTACTTCATAAATAATATCATTATGTGCACAATAGTTATCATTGTAAGTAACACCAGGATCGGTAAAGGTATTGTTAACTTCATGGTTAATTAATGAATAACCGTTTAGACTGATTTGTGGTAATGTTCTGTCAACAACATAAACTGTTCTTGAAGCAGTTGCTGTGTTACCCATATTGTCGTAAACAACATATTCTAAAATATTTTCTCCAAGTGCTGAAGTGTCAACTGTTCCAATGATATCAACTCTGTCAACTCCACTACAAGTATCATCTACTGTCCATCCTTGTTCTACAAATGTATTGTAAACTTCAAGGGTGTCAATAAGAGCACCTATTAATGCAATTGTTGGAACTGTAGTATCAGCGATAACAATTATTATTCTGTCTTTTACAGCAACATTATTTTCTGCATCTACTGCTGAATATCTCCACCAGTATTGTCCAGGAGTTGTGCAATCAAGGTTGTTAGTATCGCTTACAGCTATTACTCCACTAATATTATCAAAAGCAGTTGCACCTGAATCAAAATATGTACAGTTACATTGTTCTATTGTTACAGTTTCTTGTCCTATTATTGTAATTTCAGGTGGTGTTCCATCTTTTCTAACAATAATTCTGTAATCTTCATATTCTCCAAACATATTAATACCACAAGCATTATTTGACATATTTCCTAAGCTTGTTGCAATTCTCATTCTTGTAGCACCTTTTGTTGCTGTTGAAGGTACTTGGAATGTTTTGTTCCACTGCAATGAATTAGCGTCACTTTCATAACCAATTGTTTCACCTGCGTCATCAAAGTCTCCGTCAATATTCCAGTCAATCCATGCTTTTCTGTTCATACTATTATGTGCAGTATTTCTCTCAACTGTTAAAGTATATGTTCCTTTTAAGTCAAGATTTGTTCCTGAAGTATTTACATAATCTGAATATTCAGTAGCTCCAATTTGTGAAGTATTGTTTATTTCAGCTAATTGAACTCTGCTTATTCCTATATCAGGATTAAGGTTTGGTTTGCCTTGGCTGTTTTTACTGATACTTGGTGTACAATATTCAATTGCAATTATATAATCAACTTTTGTTAATGTATCGTAAAATCCATTGTATCCTGCTATTAAAGTAATATCAAAGCTATCTTTTTTATTAAATACAATTATTGGATTTTTAGTTGTTTCATTTGTTCCTCCTTTGAATTGATAAGTAGGTACGGTTGTATTAAATTGGTCAACCATTGAGTCTGGAGAAATTATCCATTCCCATGAATCTGCACAAATATATGAAAGGTCAGTAAAACTTACATTATCTGCTCCAACAGATGGCTTTAGAATATCAGCTTCAAAATCAGGTGTTGGTGCGTGAGTTGGTTGATCAATGTAAACCAATTTTGTAAATGTACTGTCACCTCCACAACTTGTAACTGTTAATTTTACAGATGTAGGATTAACAGTTGGGATATACCAGTAAGTGAAATCTCCAT
>JAYEOP010000417.1 GCA_034723125.1 Bacteroidota bacterium
GTTATGATAAATGATGTTTTACGATTATTCTGATAGTTAATAGAGGAAATCAGATTAGAAGTTAAGTTGAAAAAAAAATGTTGTATTACTTTTATTAATTTACTATATTTGGGCTTGGTTAATTAATAGGGGAAAACTTAAGGGGAGAATTATGGAAAGAGAGAAAGTTGAAGCGAAGGTAAAGAAAACGATTGCTGATGTATTAAAGAAAGATGTAAATGAAATTGCATCTGATGCAAATTTTATATTCGATCTTGGTGCCGATTCAATGCAGAGTTTACAATTAGTGGCAGGTTTTGAAGAAGAATTTGATATTGAAATGGACGAAGATGATGCTTTAGAGATTCAAAGTGTTAAAGATGCGGTAGTATTTATCGAAAAAATAGTAAACGGATAAGGAAAAAAATGAAAAAGAATAGAAAAACATTTGATGAAGTAAATAATATTTTTTATCCAAAATCTATTGCTGTTGTTGGAACGAATAATGTAAGAGGTTCTGTTCCATCGGATATCTTTCAGAACATTTTACATGATGGATTTCAAGGAGTTCTATATCCTGTAAGTCCGAGTGAAAAAAATGTTGGAAGTATTAAGGCATATAAATATGTTGTGGATATTGAAGATGATATTGATATGGCGATTTTAGTATTTCCAAGTTCTGTAGCACATTTGGCAATGGAGCAAATTGGAAAAAAAGGTATTAAATCGATGATAATTATTTCTGCCGGATTCAAAGAAGTTGGTGGAAAAGGAATTGAGAAAGAGAAAAAGATAAAAGAAATTGCCGACAAATATGGAATATCATTTATAGGTCCTAATTGTCTTGGTGTTATAAATACTGATCCTCTGTGTCATATGGATGCTTCTTTCGCAAGAGCAATGCCAAAAGAAGGTAATATTGCTTTTATTTCACAGAGTGGAGCTTTGTGCACGGCAGTTTTAGATTATGCTGATGCAAAAAATATTGGTTTTTCAAAGTTTGTTAGTTTTGGTAATAAAGCGGATGTTGATGAAATTGACTTGTTGTATTATTTAAAAGATGATCCGAAAACGAAAGTTATTTTGATGTATCTTGAAGAGGTGACAAATGGAAAAGAGTTGATGGAAGCTGCGAGAATAGTTACTGCAGAATCCGGAAAGCCAATTTTGGCAATAAAATCCGGTAGAACTGCGGAGGGAGCTTCGGCGGCTGCATCTCACACGGGCTCATTGGCTGGAAGTGATGTCATTACTGATGCTGCATTTAAACAAGCGGGAATAATCAGATGTGATAATCTTGAAGAGATGTTCGATATAGCCAAGGCATTTGCATATCAACCACTTCCAAAATCAAAAAATATTGCAATAATTACAAATGCAGGTGGACCGGGTGTTCTTGCTACTGATAAAGCAATTGAAAGCGGATTGTTACTTGGAAAATTTAGTGAAGAAACGACAAAAATTCTGAAGAAGAGTTTACCGGCGGCAGCAAATATCAAAAATCCCGTTGATGTAATTGGTGATGCAAGAGCTGACAGATATAATGCGGCGATTGGTTCTGCTTTGAAAGATAAAAATATTGACGGAGTGAATGTTATTTTGACTCCACAATCAATGACTGAAATTGAAGATATTGCGAAAGATATTGTGAAAGTTGCTAGAAATTATGATAAACCTGTTCATGCATCTTTTATGGGTGAAACTGATGTTGCAGAGGGAATAGATATTTTACAGCATAATAATATCCCGCATTATTTTTTACCTGAAAATATGGTAAAATCAATGGCTGTCACTGCTGAATTTGCTCAGAGAATGAAAAATCAAACCGATGAAAAGGTTAAACAATTTTCTGATGTTGATAAAGCAAAAGCAACAAAGATTCTTGAAGATGCAATTGCTGAAAAGAAATCATATTTGCCTGAAGAGGAAGCTGTGAAAGTTTTGGAAGCATATAATTTTCCAGTTCTTCCAAATGGATTAGCAAGTTCAAAAGAGGAAGCAGGAAAAATTGCTGACAAAATTGAATATCCTGTCGTTATGAAAATTATTTCTGTCGATATTGTTCATAAATTTGATAGCGGTGGTGTTATTCTAAATATTCAGAATAGAGAAGAAGCGGAAGGTGCATACGAACAGATTCTAAAGAATGTTAAAAAAGCGGAACCGACAGCAGATATCAAAGGTGTATTTGTTCAAAAAATGGTTAAAGAAGGTCAGGAAGTGATTTTAGGATTGAAGAAAGATAATTCTTTTGGTTCTGTGGTGATGTTTGGTCTTGGTGGATTATTTGTTGAGATATTCAAAGATGTAGATTTTAAAATTGCACCAATTTCGGAAAAAGATGCAAAAGAGATGATTACTTCAATTCAATCATATCCGATTCTCGCCGGAGCAAGAGGAAAGAAAAAACGAGATGTAAAAGCTATAACAGAAACAATTCAAAGATTGTCACAATTGGCAATGGATTGTCCACAGATTAAAGAATTGGATATAAATCCATTGATTGTTGGTGATGAAGGGAATGGTTGTTTTGTTGCTGATACTAAAATAATGCTATAGTAAGAAGGTTAGGAGTTTAGGAGGTTAGTGGGTTAGAATGTTAGGAGGTTAGGAGGTTAGAAGAAGTTTAGAAGTTTAGAAAGCTTGTGAATACGAGGTAAAAGTTGATAAATAAAAATAAATAGAGGAGAAAAAATGAGAATTCTCATACACGAAAATTATCCATCTTTAAGTAAATGGGTAGCACATTATGTTGCAAAAAAAATCAATGATTTTGCACCAACAAAAGAGAAACCATTTGTTTTAGGTTTGCCAACAGGTTCTTCACCAATTGGAACATATAGCGAATTAGTTGATTTGTACGATGAAGGCAAAGTTTCATTCAAAAATGTAATTACTTTCAATATGGACGAATATGTAAATATCGCAGAAGATCATCCAGAAAGTTATCACTATTTTATGAATAAATATCTATTCAGCAAGATTGATATTCCAAAAGAAAATATAAATATTCTTGATGGAAATGCAAAAGATCTCGAAAAAGAGTGTCAAGAATATGAAGATAAGATAAAGAAAGTTGGCGGAATTCATCTGTTTCTTGGTGGAATTGGTCCTGATGGACATATCGCATTTAATGAACCGGGGTCATCATTGAAATCAAGAACAAGAATTAAAACTCTTACTCACGATACAAAAATTGCTAATGCCAGATTTTTCAATAATGATTATAATAAAGTTCCGAAAACTGCATTGACTGTTGGAGTTGGAACTGTTATGGATTCTGATGAAGTTATTATCTTAATCAGTGGGTATAACAAAGCAACAGCATTGAAACAGGTAGTTGAGGGTGGACTAAATCATATGTGGACGGTATCTGCATTACAGCTACATGAAAAGGGAATTATTGTTTGTGATGATGAATCTACAATGGAATTAAATGTTGGAACTGTGAAATATTTTAAAGATATTGAGAAAGAATCAATTGAGAATATTTCGGAAGTTTAAGATGTTTTAGAAATATTACAAATGTCCGGGAATTGTATTTTTCGGACATTTTTTATTTATTAAAAAAATAGGGAAGAAAATGAGAAATTTAAAGCAAGAAGAAATTAAAAAATTAGAAAATCAAAATTGTATTTCTAACGATTGGTCTAAAATTCAAATAGACGAAAATTTTGATGTAAAGTATGTGAATAATGTTTCATTTTTCGGCAATGTAACAATTGGAAACAATGATGGAATTGTGAAATATTCAGATGAAATTGAAAAGCATTCTATGATTAGAAATTCTGATATATACAATTGTGAAATTGGTAATAATGTCTATATTTCAGATGTAAAATTGTTGTCAAATTATAAAATCGGAGATAATGTTGTTTTAGAAAATGTCGGACAATTAGCTGTGGAAAACGAATCAAGTTTTGGGAATGGTTATGAGTTGGAAGTATTAAATGAAGGTGGCGGAAGGGACTTAAAAATATTTGATAACTTGTCATCACAGATTGCATATATGTTGGTTCTTTATCGCCACGATGAAACATTAGTAAATTCAATCGAAAAAATGGTTGATAAATATGTTGAAAGTGTGACTTCAGAAATTGGTACAATTTGCGAAAATAGTAAGATATTAAATTCTAAAAAAATTACGAATGTGAAAGTAGGAAGCGATGCAACTATTTTTGGTGTGACAGAATTAAATAATGGAACTATTGTCAGTAATTCTTCAGCAAAAGTATTTGTTGGAAATGATGTAATAGCAAAAAATTTCATTATAAATTCAGGTTCTAAAATTGATAACGGGGCAATTATAGATGGATGTTTTATTGGTCAAAGTGTAAAAATTGGTAAACAATATTCAGCGGAGAATTCTGTTTTTTTTGCTAATTGTGAAGGATTTCACGGAGAGGCATGTTCAATTTTTGCCGGTCCATATACAGTCACACATCATAAATCTACACTATTAATTGCCGGATTATTTTCGTTTTTTAATGCCGGAAGTGGCACAAATCAAAGTAATCATATGTATAAATTGGGACCATTGCATCAGGGAATTCTTGAGCGAGGAGTAAAAACAGGTTCATTCAGTTATTTGTTATGGCCAAGCAGGGTAGGAGCATTCACGGCAGTTATTGGCAAACACTATTCAAATTTTGATACGAGGGATTTTCCATTTTCTTATATAAATGAAGTTGATGGAAAAAGTATTCTTACGCCTGCAATGAATCTGTTATCTGTTGGAACAGCTCGAGATAGCGAAAAGTGGCCCAATAGAGATAAACGAACTGATGAAAATAAACTTGATTTGATAAATTTTGAATTATTTAATCCATATACAATTGGTAAGGTTTTTCGAGGATATAAAATTTTGTTGGAATTAGTTGAAAAGACACCAAAGAAAATGAGTTATGCAAATTATAATGGTGTAAAAATTCCACGATTGCTTCTGAAAACTACTGCAAAATATTATAGATTAGCGATGGATATTTTTATCGGTCAAAGTGTAATGGCGAAAATAGAAAATTCGAATGATTATAAAAGTGAATTTAATCATGATGGAAATCTTGATGAGTGGTTTGACATGTCTGGATTGTTAATTTCTAAAAAGACAAGTGAAACACTAAAAACGAAAATTAAAAATAATAAAATCCAAAATGTTGAGATGTTAGTTGACGAATTACAAGCAGTTTTTAATAATTATTCTGATGAGGAGTGGTTTTGGACTTTGGGATTGATTAAAGAACATTTAGAAATTGACACAAAGAATATTACAACTGACGATCTGAAAATAATTATTGAGAATTGGAAAAAATCTTCGCTTAAATTAAATAAAATGGTTGCAAATGATGCGACGAAAGAATTCAATATAACGACTAAAATTGGTTTTGGAATTGATGGTGATGATGAAGTAAAAGATACGGATTTTGAAGCAGTTCGTGGAACTTATGAAGGTAATAAATTCGTGAAACAGCTGGAAAAGAAAAAAGAAGAGATAGAAACTCAAGCGGAAAAGATGATTGGTAAATTGAACGGATAAATTTAAAATTTCTTGATTGTAACGATTTAATTTGTTATTATATGGTAGTAATGAAAAAGAAGAGTTCAATGTATAATTTTAATAATAAATAATTGACAAATTGTCTATATGAGATTAGGTAGTTATGAATAGCCTCCTTTTGCTTTTTTCGTATTACGCCTAATCTCATTTTATTCATAAAATGGCAACTGATGAGTTTTTTGAGTAAAGGAGTAAGAATGATAAAGGGAAAATATAAATGCTTCGACAGGCTCAGTGCACCGCAACACATCGCACTTTGACAAACTCAGAACATGGCAATTATGTTTATCTCTCCAATTTGGCAGTGTAAGAACAATAACTATACACAATCGTTGGCAGTAAAAAAAGCAAAATATTAGATGAAACCAAAACACATATTTCTAATAATATTCCTTATACCTCTATTGACCTCATGTCATTCTAAATACCTGAATTTAGGAATTAGAACAGACGGAACAATTGTCTGGAATAAAGATAGTACGGCTTTTGTTTTTGTTGCAAGAAAAAAATTATACAAAAGACCTAAAGGAATTGCAACATTTCCAGATGGTGGAAAAACAAAAAATGAGTTTTTAGATTTTTCACTGTGTTATTATAATATTAAACACAATCAACTAAGTTGTCTTGCTGATTTAAATGAATTTTATCAAAGTATGGCGTATAGATGGTTAAGCATATCACAAGTTAAATTATCTTTAAGCGATACTGTGCTGTATTACAGAATGATACAACCTTATGATTATGATTTAAAGACAATTAAAGAAAGAAAACCTGATTTACTAACGATGGTTAACAAAACTTACAAAGTTAATTTAATCACGCTTAAAAAAGAAACAATAGATACAGTGTTTTTGCATGATTTATTTAAGAATAAACGAAAGCGATTTAATAAATCTATTGCGAGTCAATATCTCCAAGATTTGAAATGTTCCGATTGGGGAATTGAATTAAGTGAAATTCATCCGCAGTCAAAGAAAATGTATTCTAATTATATTATTGAGAAAGAAGGAAATGAGGCATTTAGAGAATGTATTTTCCAACAAGTTATCTCCTCGTTTTCAAAAAAAGACAGAGAATATATTGTGGAGCAAATGAAAAAAAAAGAAAAAGAATTATATAACATTTTTAAAAAAACAGATAAAATAAAAAATCCTTATCAAAGAAGTTTGAGAGAAGAAAAATATAATAGCTACATAGAATACATGAAAATTATTGAATATAAATTGAATAACTAAATAAAAGGAGAAACAAAATGAAAAAAGTAATCGCTATATTTACAGTATTTGTAAGTTTATTTATGTGGTCTTGCGGAAATTCAAATAGTAATCCCAAAGAAGGCCAAAAAACAGAAAAACAAACCATTACCCAAGATATAATAATTGGGGAATGGGAATGTGTTGATATTACTAACGGAGTAATTCACATGAAGGATATCGCCCAAATGCAACCACATATGGTTTTTACTAATGATGGTAAAATTATTAATAAAATGGTACTTTCCGATGGCTCTATAATAAAACAAAAACTTGCTAACTACAAAATTGAAAATGGACAAATTAACTCGAAAGTTTTTGAAGGTAATGCTTATATGGAAAGTGGTAAATTGATATTTGAAGATCCCTCTGCGGACAATAAAAGCATTTATAAAAAAATAGAAGAATAAAAACAATTAAAAAAGTAACATTAATTTTAGCAATGATTGCATTAATGATTTCAACAAATTTTTTTGCACAAAGAACAATTGATATTGAAGAAGAAAAAGATTATTCTTTGGTATCAAGATTTAAAGGATCAATTATGGAATGGTATCAAGTCAGGAATTTTGACTGATGCTTTATTTTTTCTTTAAAAGATAACAAAATATCTAACTATGAAAAAAATGTATGACAAATCGTTACACCTGATATTTTTCTGTTCTGCTTCAAGAGATGGATTTTGAGGCAGTTCGTGGAACTTATGAAGAGAATAAATTTGTTAAACAGTTGGAAAAGAAAATAAAAGAGATAGAATTGAAAGCGGGAAAGATGATTGGGAAATTGAGTAAGTGAATTTGAAAAATTTCTTGGTTTATTGGATTATTTATGATATTATATGATAATAGTAAAAAGGAAGAGTTCAATGTGTAATTTTAATAATAAATGCTTCGACAAGTTCAGCACATCGCAATTGTTCTTATCCCTCCAATTTGGCAGTGTAAGAACAATAACTATACACAATCGTTGCTGTGCATACACATCGAGTCGCAAACAATCAGGAAATAAATAATATAAATATCAATTTATCACACCAAAAATTACTATTTTTGTAGATTAAGGATTATTAGTTTAATTAATGGAAAAGATTAAAAAAAGAGGAATGAAATTTTATAAAAACCTTAAAAAATTAGGCTTTTATAAGAATGATGATGCCCTATTTTTAACTAATAACAATCAAAGCACTCACCCAGAAGTAAAATTCCACTTAAAGAAAGCACGAGATGAATTCAATGTAACAGCAGTATATTTCAGAAAACAATTAAGTGGCAGTTATCAACCACAGGTTTATCTTTATGATTTTACAGAAGAAAATTTTAATACCGATAATGAAATACTCCTAACAGATATTCATAAAAAGATATGGAGCAATGGCGAAATCCCTATAACTTGTTTTTTCTTTAAAACAGAAATTAAAATTATAGATTGCACAACCCATATTACAGATGATTACAAACCTTCTTACTTAATAGAAAATCTAAAAATAACAGAAAAAGCACACAGTTTATATAATAATCAATTTGCAATAAAAATCAAGAGTGGAGTTTTTTGGGAAGAAGAAGAAGTTAAAAATAAGTTTAAGTTTTCCAATAATTCATCTTATAATAAATTAATTGAGAATATTCAATACATTACTACAATTCTCAAAAAGGAATATACAGATTTACAAGACAGTCTTACAAATAAAATAATAGTTCAGTCCATTCTAATAAAATATTTAGAAGAAAGAATTGATACAAATGGGAAAAAATTATTATCTGATAAGTATTTTAAACAATTTGCAAATTCAAACACATTTAATGATGTTTTAAAAAATGGCAAATTTGTTGATTTATTAAATGCTTTAAATAATCCGGAAACGGGTTTAAATGGTAATGTGTTTCAATGGACCAAAGATGAACAAAATCTTTTAGAAAATAAAGACCTATCACCATTAGCAGAATTATTAGATACAAAAAAAACAACATTAGCATCTGAACAACTTGAAATAAATTTTCCGAATTGGAGATATTTTGAATTCAAATATATTCCTGTTGAATTAATTAGCCGACTTTACGAAGAATTTTTAGGTAATAATAAAAAAGAAAAAGGATTGTATTATACGCCTGCTCATTTGGCAAAATTGTTAGTTGATGAAAGTTTACCATTGACTAAGTATAAGAAAATAAATATTGATACATACAAGGTATTAGACCCTGCTTGTGGTTCGGGTATTTTTTTAGTAACAGTTTTTAAAAGGATTGTTCAAATATGGAGATTGCAAAACAATATGGAATTTCCAAACATATCGGTATTACAAAATATTTTACGAAATATCTATGGAGTAGATTATGAAGAACAAGCCATTGAATTAGCTTCATTTAGTTTGAGTTTAGCTCTTTGTAATGAATTACAACCAATAGAGATTATTAATAAGCTAAAATTTGACGATTTAAGAAAGAGTAACTTAATTTATTCAGATTTTTTTGAAAGTGCCAACAAACTTAAAGATGCAAAATTTGATTTAATTATTGGAAATCCACCATTTAGGCGTGGTGCTATTAAAAATTATTCAAATTTTTGGGAGTACAAAAATAATAAAGTAAAAATTCCTCAAGGACAAATTGCCTTAAAATTTTTAAGTGAATCTATCACACATCTTAAAGAAAAAGGATTATTATGTCTAATTATCAAATCTTCGGGATTATTGTATAATAGCACATCTACTGAATATAAAAAAGTGTTATTTTCAAATTTTAATGTAGTTCAAATATTTGATTTCACTGCATTGGCAAGAAATAAATCTTTGTGGGATAATGATGCAGATGTTGCATCTGCATCTATATTTTTGAAAAATGAAAAACCTAATATTGATAATAATATTTTACATCTAACATTTCGGAGAACTAAAGCAACAAGAGAAAGAATAGTTTTTGAAATTGATGATTACGATTTGCATTTTGTTGATAGAATAACAGC
>JAYEOP010000418.1 GCA_034723125.1 Bacteroidota bacterium
CAATCCGTAATTTGTGATGCAGTAAATTTTGGAAGTCGAAATTTATTAACAATGTTTACAATCTCTGAATATGTTTTGCCAAATAGAATATCTTTTTTCATAGGAAATATTTAAATCATTACTAAAGTTTCGCACCATAATCCAAAGTGTATAAACACTAAAGACCAATTCAACTTAGAGCGTTTTTGTGCATAGTGGAAAAAAGTAAAAACAGTTACGAATACTCAAAAGTGCAAAGATACACCAAGAAAAGGAATTTCAAAAAATGAATTATTAGAACATCTTTTTATCTTTTAATTGTTGTTGTACCGTCAAAAACCTTTACAACAGCACCTTCCAAAATAATTTTTGTAAAAATACTTTTATCTATTTTAAAATTGACTTTTAAATTTCCGCCTTTAGTTTGGAGTTGAACTGAATAATTATCTGTTTTAATTTTTTGATAAAGATATGTTGAAATAGCAGAAGCAACAGCTCCTGTTCCACATGATAATGTTTCGTTTTCAACACCACGTTCATAAGTTCTGATGGAAATATTGTTTTTGTCAATTATTTTAACAAAATTCACATTTGTTCCTTCGGGTGCAAATTCTTTGCTGTTTCTTATCTTTTTACCTTCAGAAAAAACATCAATATTATTAATTTCATTTTTAAAAAATACAGCATGAGGAGAGCCTGTGTTCAAAAAAAAGTATTCTTTATTAATAGTTATTTTTTTAACATCATTCAATGAAAGACGAACTATATTATTCTCAATTTCAGCGGTATGTAATCCGTCAGTAGTGTTAAAAAAAGTGTAGCCTGAAATTATTCCAAGTTCTCTTGCAAAATGCACAACACAGCGTCCACCATTGCCACACATGCTTCCTTCAAAGCCATTGGAGTTGAAATATTTCATGTTAAAGTCTTGCTTCTCATCATCCTCAAGAAGAATCAAACCATCAGCACCAATACCAAATTGCCTGTAACATAATTGTTGGATTAGCTTGTTATTTTCAGCAGGGAATAAATTTTTTCTATTGTCAATAAGGATAAAATCATTTCCTGTTCCATGGTATTTTGAAAAATTAATTTTCACTTTTAAATATTTTTTATTGATAAACAGTAGTTAAAATCTCATTTGCTTTTTCTAAATCTTCAGCTGTATCAACGGAAAGTCCATAATATTTTGTTTTGGTAAGTTTAATTTTATATCCGTTAAAAAGCCACCTTAATTGCTCTAATGATTCAGCTTTTTCTATTTTTACGGATTGCAATTTAACAATCTTTTTTAAAACTTCTGAGCGAAAAGCGTAAATGCCAATGTGCTTAAAATACTCAGAATTTTTAAGCCAATTCTCTTTTTCATGACCTCTCACAAATGGAATTGAAGCTCGGCTGAAATATATTGCAAATGAATCTTTATCTTTTAAAACTTTAATAGTATTTGGGGAATTTAAGTCTTCAATATTATCAATTTTTTCAATTAGTGTAGATATTTGAACATCTTTTTGTTTAAAAGATTTTATCAATAATTCAATTTGTTTTGGCTCAAAAAATGGCTCATCTCCTTGAATATTAATAACTATGTCAAAATCTTTTTCATATTTTTTAAATGCTTCTGCACATCTTTCGGTACCTGTTTTATGCGAGGTAGAGGTCATTATTACTTCGGCTCCAAACTTTTTTGCATGCTTTTCAATTTTTTTATTATCTGTTGCAATTATAACTTTGTCAAGGGAGGAAAGCATCGCTCTTTCATAAACTCTTTGAATCATGCTTTTATTACCTATCATTGCCAGTGGTTTTCCCGGAAATCTTGTTGAGTCGTAGCGTGCAGGTATTATTCCAATTGTTTTCATGTGTTTATATTTTAATAATGAATATTGACCACGTTCGCTGTAGCTTTAGCGGTTGCGAAACAAGGAATTTTGAATAATGAAGTTTTTAATTAATTGCAATAATACCGGATATTTTTTTTGTTATTTCAGTATTCGTTATTCCTTGTTCTGTATTCGATATTATTTCCATCTGTTTATATTTTTGTAGTTGATACATTATTTCCAATTTCATTAATCCTGCCTGTCCGTGCAGGCTGTGTCGAAATTTACTCGTCAGGGGTGTTTCATCTAATAATTTTTTAAGCTTCAAATATAGTGATTCACTATAAATTGTGAAAATTGTAGAAATGCTGTAAATTTATAGAACCCCATTTAACTTTAGATTTCAAACACATTACAAATGTGTTTGAATTAACAAAAATATTGTGATTGTATTGAGCTTACAATCAGGATTAAATAATTCTTTGACAGTTAAAAACTAGTTGCTATAAACATGGTTTTCCGACAGATAATATGATGTATAAAAGATGAAGAAATTTTCTTTTAGGTCTTCTATATAGTCAACAAAACCAGCGGTTTTCTTTTTAAGAGAAATTCTTTTATCAGAAATTTCTTCTTGAATTTTAATGCTGTCATTACCATTTATTTTGGCAATTTTGTTTCTTAATAATTTGTATTCTTTTATCAAACGGTTAGCAAGATCGGTGTAAACAATAAATTTGTTTTGATATTGCTCTACTTCTCCCATTAATTCTTTATCGAAGTAATATTTTACTAATTTATCAAGGTCTGATTGAAGAATATTGATTTGGTTTTTGTAAAACTTTATTTTGTTGATCCACAATCTTTGGTTGAAATGCAGATCTTTATAAAGCTCTGTTGTTTCAGGTTCTTTTACATCTGTAATCATATTTGTATTTTTATCTTTTTATGTGCATTTAGAAGCGAATTAATCAAATCACAATATAACAAATTTTATGCAAATAACAAGTCTTTTTAAAAAAAGTATATTTTATTAAATCATTACTAACAATCAAATACTTATGTTATGAAATTCTTTTGAAGCTTCTCTTCCTAAGTAAAATGCATCTATGTTCATTTTGACAATTTTATCACCTTTTTTCCCGAATATATAATTTAATGCAACTTCGTATTTCTTTGGTTCAAATCCTAAAAATGGAGATGCTGCACCTAGAATTACAATATTAGCACTTTTGCTAGAACCTGCTTCTTTGCCTAATTCTTCTGCATTAAAAAGTACATGATTCCCAAAATCTTTAATGTCTTTATATATTATTTCTTTCTCAGGATAGTTAGGAATATTCACGTAAGCTTTGTTGTTTGTAATTATCCATCCGTTTTTATTTAGCCATGGAATATATCTTAAAGATTCCATTGGTTCAACGGAAATAATAAGGTCAGCTTTACCTTTAGGAATAAGGTCAGAAGCAATATATTTGTCCGAAATTCTTAAGTGAGATGAAACATCACCGCCTCTTTGACTCATGCCATGTACTTCTGCTTGTTTTAAATATAGGTCGTCATTAACTGCAATATAACCTATAACTGTAGCTATTGAAAGTATTCCCTGTCCTCCTACTCCTGCTAAAATTATATCTTTTTTCATTCTACAATAAATTTATTTTTTTTTGTTTAATTAGTTTATTTCTTCTTGCAATTGTTTGAACACATTCTCTTCGTGGAATCACAACTGAAACTCCATTATATTCTAATTCTTCTTTGATTACTTTTACATTTTCATCATGATATTTTCTAATAGGATTTAATATTTTTATATGTTCTTTATCAACACCTAATCCTTCACAAATATTTTCAATTCGTCCAAATCCTTGAGAATCTTGACCGCCTGTCATTCCTGTTGTTGAATTATCAAGAATTAAAACGGTAATTGGAGATTTTTTAATAATGGCATCCAATAATCCTGTCATTCCTGAGTGTGTAAATGTTGAATCGCCAATAACAGCAACAGCAGGAACTTTACCTGCATCGGCAAGCCCTATTGCCATAGTTATTGATGCACCCATATCAACACATGAATTGATTGATTGAAATGGTTTTAATGCTGCAAGTGTATAACAACCGATATCTGCCATTACCCGTCCTTTGCTGTATGGTGCAAGTGCTTCATCTAATGCATTATATGAGTCAATATGAGAACATCCTTTGCAAAATGAAGGCGGACGACCAACAATGTTTTTTGATAATTCATCTGAATAATCTTCACTTATGCCTAATGCTTTTGCAACAAGATTACTGTTGAGTTCTCCATCACGTGGAATACTACCATCAAGTCTTCCTTTAATTGTAATTCCCTCTGCATAAAAACCTTTTAACATTTCTTCTACCAAAGGGTATCCGTCTTCAAGTACTAATAGCTCATTACACTCCTCTTTGAGTTTATTTAGTATTTTTGGCGGTATTGGATATTGAGAAATCTTAACAACAGGATATGGAACTTCTTTGTTTTCAAAATTTTCAAGAAGATAATTGTAAGCTAAACCACAAGCAACTATTCCCAAACTTTTATCCTTGCCATCAATGTATTTGTTAAATGGAGAATTTTCTGATTCTTTTTCAAAATCATCTTGTTTCTTTATTAATTCTTTGTAATTTTTTCGTGCAATTGCAGGAAGAAGTACATATTGTTGTAAATTTTTTGGAATTGAAAGTTCATTTTGCTTTTTTATTTCCTGTCTTTTTACTCCTGCTCGTGAATGAGCTAATCTGGTAGCAATTCTGAATAAAACAGGTATTTTATATTTTTCAGAAAAATCAAAAGCATGATGAACCATATCATAAGATTCTTGTTGATTTGATGGTTCAAATATTGGCATTAAAGCAAACTTGCCAAAATATCTTGAGTCTTGCTCGTTTTGTGATGAATGCATTGAGGGATCATCAGCAGAAACAATTACCAAACCGCCATTTGCTCCGGTTATTGAAGAATTCATAAATGGGTCGGCAGCAACATTTAATCCTACATGCTTCATACATGCCATTACTCTTTTTCCTGCATAGGACATTCCTAATGCTGACTCTAATGCTGTTTTTTCATTTGACGACCATTTTCTGTGAATATTTCTTTCTTTGGCATCTTTTGATCGCTGAACATATTCCAATATTTCTGTGGAAGGCGTTCCGGGATAAGCATAGATTCCTGATATTCCAGAATCAATTGCTCCTTGTGCAATCGCTTCGTCTCCTAATAATAATAATTTTTGCATTGGTATTTATGTTTTTTAGTATTCGCTATTTTTAAGAAATAACAAATGTAATAATTATTAGCATTTAATTTACTTAAATTTTAAAAAAATCCCCTATCAAAAGATTAACAGGGGATTACGCTGACAAAACTATTGTGTTTCTTTATGATTTTTTATTACAACATTTTGTTGTCTTTTTATTGCATTTTGTTTCTGTTTTACATTTTGCATCTTTTTCCGTTACCTCAAAATCCAGATTAGAAATTGATTTAATTATTTCTTTCTTGCTGGTTTTACTCTTGTTGTATTTTACCCTAACATTTTTGTTCTTAAGGTCAATATCAAAATCTTTTACACCTTTTTCGTAAGCAAGGCATTTACCAAGCTTGTTTGAGCATGCATTACAACTCATAGAAACCTCTAAATCAATAGTTTCGTATTTAGTAGCTTTTTCTGCTTTTTGTGAATATGATTTTTGACTTAGCATTGTTAAGGATACTATTAATGCCATAAAAATAATTTGTGCTTTTTTTGTTTTCATAATTTTGTTTTTAATTTGTTAAAAAATTTATTAATTTAATTTAAATCTGACACCTGCATAAATTTTCCTCCCAATAAGAGGTCCCCAAACTTGTGAAGCGTCAAAATTATCTCCAAAAGGTTTGTCATAGGCAATGATGGCATCTTCCTGAATGTAATCACTAAGATTTTCAGCACCACCGTATAGTTCAAATCTTTTAAAGTTTCGTGTTAATTGAAAGTTCATTATAATAAAATTAGGAGAAAATTCTTCTTCGATCTCAGTTTGGTCAATGAAATTATTTGGTAATCGGCTAACACCATTGTATTGAAAAATATAGTCGAATTGCCATTTATCCCATTTTGTAGCATAAGAGAGATTTATTAAGGCTTTATCCTTTTTTACCAAAGGTGTTTTTTGCAATTTCCCGTCAAATGTGGATTTTACATCATTTATTCTGTATGCCATTAAAACATCAAATCTTTCAAATGCTTCAAATGAAAGTTCTGCTTGAGCAGTGTTTGCATAAGACTTACCTTCAAGATTGTAAAAATATGCCATCCCTGATTTCTTGTCAAGGTCAACAATTACTTGATTTACAAAATCGGTTCTAAAAAAATCCAAGTTTAAAGAATATTTTTTACCCAATAGATGAATATCTTTTGTTAAAAATATTCCATAATTCCATGCTTCTTCAATATCTAATTCTTCTGTGAAAACAAAAATTTTTGAAGTGGCAAGAAGTGAAGTGTTTTCTGCAAAGATATTTGCTAAGCGATATCCTTTCCCTACCGATGTCCTAAAGGTTAATTTATCTGTTAGTTTGTACTTTAAATGAAATCGTGGTGTAAAAAGATTGCCATAAATATTGTGGTAATCATCACGTATTCCTGCAACTATTATTAATTTCTTTGGACCTTTATAAGTGTATTCAAAATAAATTCCGGGAACTATTTCCTGCCTTGAAAAAAGACTGTCATTAAAGTTTTCTTCATAATTGTCGTAAGTAAAAGTAGCACCTGCAATGTAATTATGTGCTGTATTACCTATTATGGAGCTGAAAATTATATTTGTGTTAAAGTTATTTTGATTGCCGATATAATTATTCAACCCGAATATTGAGGATTGCTCATATTTTGAAAAATCATTAATGATTGCCATACTTTGGTAAGGCTTGTCTTTAAAAAATATTCCTGCTTTCCAAAAAGCTGTTAATCTTTTTGTCCGGATATCAATTCCGTAGGCATTAGTTGTTCCTTCATCTTTAGATTTATCATAAAAAACCTGACCTCCGTTTTTGCTTTCATCCAAAAAGCTAACTCCAAATTGAGAAACAAGTTTGTTGCTCTTATATTTCCACCTGTTAAGAAAATGATATTGTTTTGTTAACGGAATATCAATAAAATTGTCTTTATTCTTATCTACTTTGTTAGCAAGGTATTCTCCATGAGCAAAAATCATAGTACTCCATTTTTTATTTAGCTTATGTGCCGAATAAATATTTACTTCTGTTTTGCCAAATTGATTTCCAACTTGGTTGAAGTAAAATTTCTCAGCTGTATCGGGTTTCAAGTATTCAAAATTTATTTGACCTGTTATCGATTCATAGCTATTTTTTACAGATGCTGATCCTTTAGATATCTGAATAGATTCCATCCAAGGACCTGGAATATATGTTAATCCGTAGGTGCTTGACAATCCACGTACAGCAGGGATATTTTCCATTTGTATATGAATGTATTTTCCTGCAAGTCCTAAAAGCATAATTTGCTTTGCTCCTGAAATTGCATCACTAAAAGAAACATCAACGGATGCGTTTGTTTCAAAGCTTTCTGATAAATTACAACAAGCAGCTTTATGAAATTCCTCACCTGTAATTAGTTGAGAATTAATTGCAGTTGCTTTTTCAAAAAAAGCTGTGCCTCGTCTTTCTGCAATTACAACTTCATCCAATTTTATATTTGAATAAAGGATAATATCTTGATGCATACTTTTATTTGATATGTTTATTGTATCTGATTTATATCCGATGTAACTAACAACAAGTTTTGAATTTTTTATAGGCGGAATTTTCAGTGTATAAATACCCTCCGCATTTGTGGATGTTCCAATACTTGAATTTGCCCAATAAACATTGGCACCTACAAGTAATTCTTTCTTGTTTTCATTACTCACACCCCAAACTGCACCATCTAATATGCCTTTTTTACGTGCGTGTTTTTGAGCATTTGATAGTGTGAGATTTATAAAAACAATTACAATTATTAATATAATTTTCATATTTAATATTTTCATTATTTAGTGCATTTTAGAAAACTATCTATTTTGTTAATATTCAGCAGGTATAAGATATTGAAACTTAAAAATATGCCACAGACATGCTAAGTGTAATAAAAACATGACTACGTCTGCCGAAGACAGATTCACAGATTGATTTTACGTGATTTAATGAATTTTTACAGAGAAAACGACCGAAGGTGGTTTTTAAATCTGTGAATCTGTGGCTTTTATATTCTGCATAGTTGCTGAGTAGTAACTCTATTTTTAATTGTGTAGAGTTTTTTAAGAAACACTATTTACTAAAATTTATATTTTTTTTAAAAATTCAGTTCTAATGATAATTATTGAACT
The DNA here is from genome assembly GCA_034723125.1 of Bacteroidota bacterium. Taxonomy (NCBI): domain Bacteria; kingdom Pseudomonadati; phylum Bacteroidota; species Bacteroidota bacterium. The sequence goes on from JAYEOP010000418.1 coordinate 8,196, forward strand.
CTTTTTTTAAAGCTATATTTTGAGTTTTATTAAGCTTGATTCAAAAGTTCAATGATTTTTTTTATCATTAAAATCATTTTCTATTTTAGTAAATATTATCGGGTATGATTTTATTATGGTGATAATAAAATATTAGTATTTTCCGTAGTAGTATCGGAAAATCAATTCGTTTTATTGTTTTTTGAAAAATATCTGAATCATCATTTGTGATTAGCAAATTACAAATACTGATTACTGAAGCAAAAGGTTTAATTACCTCTAATGTTTGTGAGGAAAGATAATCTGAATCACTTTTTAAATATTTAATTGTTTTTGTACAACAAGATTGATGATCACTAAAAGAGCAAACTTCATTTTCTTCTGTACAACAAGATTCTTGATGATGTTCGTCAACACATAAATTACATTTATCATTCGTAGAAAAAGCATCAAGTGAAATAGAGGCTTTTTCTGAACAACTACAGTATGATTGTACTATTACAAAACCTAAGGTGGATGTTAGGAATATTAATACAGTGAAAACTGCAACGATATTTTTAAAAGCGTGATTCAAAATTTTTAAAATGTTTTTAAAATTTAGCAATATTTAGTCCAATTATAAAGTTGAGTCCACTCTAAAAAGTAATGAGTGCAGGTTTTGAAAATCAGGAATTGCCCCATTCCTTAAAGGGAGTCCTGATTTTCAGCTACTTCTCCCTTTAGGGCTTGGGGCAGAAAGGAGCTGAAAATCATTTTAAGATTTTTTAGAGTGGACTCAAAGTCCCCTTAAATATTTAATTTTTTATTAACTTTTTTCATACAGGCAGGTAACATTCGTGAAGCTATTATTTCTTTGAAAACAACTTTTGATTCTCGGGCACGATTTCCAAAATAGAAACTTTTCTAAAAGAAGTTTTGAATACTGAAAACAGCTTTCATAATAAAAACGTACTTTTGCATGAAAAAAGAAAATAAAAATATGGCAAGTAATTTTGATTGGAAGACAATAAAAGAATATTCGGATATTAAATTTTCCTATTATCAGGGAATAGCAAAAATCAGTATAAACAGAATTGAAAAGCATAATGCTTTTACACCGCTAACTGTTGATGAAATGATTGATGCTATGCGAATTTGTTGGCAGGAGCCAAAATATGAAGTTATTATTTTTACAGGAGAAGGAGATAAAGCATTTTGTAGTGGAGGTGATCAATCTGTAAGAAAAGATGGAGGATATGTTTCAAAAGACGGAGTACCTCGCCTTAATGTTTTAGAACTTCAAAAAATGATTAGGTCAATTCCAAAGGCTGTGATAGCAATGGTTGCAGGATGGTCAATAGGTGGTGGACATGTTTTACATCTTATGTGCGATCTTACAATTGCTGCACAAAATGCAAAATTTGGACAAACAGGACCAAAGGTTGGTAGCTTTGACGGTGGATTTGGTGCTTCGTATCTTGCACGAATAGTAGGACAAAAAAAAGCAAGGGAAATTTGGTTTTTATGTGATCAGTACAATGCCGAAGAAGCACTTGATATGGGTTTGATAAA
>JAYEOP010000419.1 GCA_034723125.1 Bacteroidota bacterium
CACCAATTTTTTGCATCTAAGATGCAAAAAAAGTCCTCTCCTTAAAGGAGAGGATTTAGGTAAGGTTACGGAACTATTGCATCCTCAATATGATAAATATCTTTCCTATTTTTATTCCAAATTATAGAAATTATATCAAATCTAATTTCATTATCTAAATCATTTTCAATAAGATATGCATCGGCAACTTTCATTAAATTTTCTTGTTTTGCCTCGTTTACAGCTTCTTCAGGATTACCATAAAAATCGTTAGTTCGGGTCTTTACCTCCACAAAAATAATTACTGAATTATATTTGGCAATAATATCAACTTCACATCTTTCTGCTACCCAATTCATTTCAAGAATTTCGTAACCTTTATCTTTTAGATATTCAGCAGCGAATTGTTCGCCTTTTGCTCCAACTGACTTATTATCACTCATTAGAAGACTTCTTTTTTTATTATTTTAAATTCCGAAAAAATTCTAAAGCTGTTTTTTGATCACTTTTTAGCTGACTTTTTAATAATTCAACATTATCAAACTTTTGTTCTTCTCTTATTCGTTTAAGAAAATTAATTTTTATTTCACTATCGTAGATATTTTCATCAAAATCAAAAATAAAAACTTCTATTGATCTTGCTTTTTCAAGAATAGTTGGATTTTCTCCGACATTTAAAATTCCATAGTATTTTTGTTTATTCAATATTATTGAAACGATATATATTCCATCTTTAGGGATAAGTTTATTGCCATTATCAGGAATAATATTGGCTGTAGGAAAATCAAGTGTTTTACCAAGTCCTATTCCTTTAACAACCTTTCCACTAAAATTATATTCATAGCCAAGCATTTTGTTTGCATCTGCAATTTCTCCAGCTTGCAAAGCTTTTCTAATTTTAGAAGAACTTATTGTTACATCCTGAATATTAAAAGCCTCAACTTTATGAACTTCAAAATTATGTTTTTTGGAATTCTTATTCAAAAAATCTATTGTCCCTTGTCTATCTTTACCAAATTTATGGTCATAACCAACAACAATGGACTTAATTCCGATTTTTTCTATTAAAAGATTCTTGATAAAATTTTGTGGATCTTGATTTGAAAATTCTTTAGTGAAAGAGATTAGCAACAAATTATCTATGCCATACTCTTCTAATAAATTTATTTTCTCTTTCAAATTATTTAACAATCTTAATTTGCCAGCATCTTTATTTAAAATAATTCTTGGGTGGGGCCAAAAAGAAATTACAATTGATTCACCATCAAATTTATTTGCTTCGGATTTAAGTTTTGCAAGAATTTCTTTGTGCCCTAAATGTACTCCATCATAAGTTCCTACTGTAACAACAGGATTTGTCAGTTTACAACAATTCTCTATTTTGTCAAATACTTTCATTATAAACTTTCAATATTTGATTCCTTTATTAGCTTTTCAAATTCATCAATAGTTAATGCATCAGCAACATCATAATCTCCAATTTTTGTTCTTCTTAGCTCGGATAAATATGCACCGTTGTTCAATGCTTTTCCAAAATCATTTGCTATTGAACGGATATAAGTTCCCTTACTACATTCTACCAAAAAAGTAATCTCGGGAAGATTTATATCTTTTATTTCAAATTTAAAAATTTCAACAATACGTTTTTTAATTTCAGGGTTCTCACCTCTTCTTGCTTTTTTATAAAGTCGTTCTCCATTTATTTTTAATGCTGAATAAACAGGTGGTTGCTGTTCAATTTTTCCAAGAAATTGCGTTCTTGTTTTCAATATTTGTTCTTCAGTTATCTCTGAAATATCAAATTCTTTAATTTTTTCTGTTTCGCTATCAAATGATGGTGTGGATGCACCAAGTGTGAATTTCCCTGTATAGGTTTTTTTCATCCCCTGATACTCATTTATTCTTTTGGTAAATTTCCCTGTACACATTATCAATAAGCCTGTTGCAAGTGGGTCAAGAGTCCCTGCATGTCCTATTTTTTTTATTTTTACTATTCGTTTTAATTTCCGGATAACTCCAAAAGAAGAAATATTTTTTGGTTTATCAATAAAAATTACTTCACCTAAAGAAAAATTTATAGTGCCTGTTTTATCGGTTTTTGAAATCATAATTAATTGATTGAAATAAGGAGAATTTAATAATCTATTATAACAATCCAAAAATTATTGCAATTACTCCAACAATGGAACAATAAATTGCAAAATATATCAATTTACCTCTTTTAACAATTTTTATCATCAGCTTACAAGCCACTAATCCTGAGATAAATGAAGCAAAGAAGCCAATAACTAAAGGAAGGATATCAACGGAGTTACTCATAGAAATATCTCCTTTTAATGCTGAATAAATATTTGCTCCAATAATTGGCAAAATAACCATCAAAAAAGAAAACTTTGTTATTTTTTCTTTATCAATACCAAGTAGCAAACCTGTAGCAATAGTTGAACCTGAACGAGAGATACCTGGCAAAATAGCAACAGCCTGTGCCAAGCCAATAACAATTGACTTAGAAGCATTTACACTATTAACTGTGTTTTTTGCATAAAAAGTAAATGCAAGAAGTGAAGCTGTTACCAATAACATAAACCCGACAAATAAAAGATTGCCTGTAAACAATGCTTCGATTTGTTCTTCAAACAATAAACCTACAATTACTGTAGGAATCATGGAGAGTACAAGAAGTGAAATATATTGTGTTTCTTTGTTCCACTTAAATTTAAACAAGCCTCCAAACAGTTTTAGAATATCTTTCCAAAACACAACAATTGTGCTTAAAACCGTAGCACCATGAACAACAACCGTAAACATCATTCCTTGTTCGGTATTTGCTCCAAGTATTGCTTTTCCTAATTCGATATGACCACTACTACTTACAGGCAAAAACTCAGTTAAACCTTGCAGTATTCCTAATATTAGTGATTGAAACCAATCCATAATTATTAATTTTCATTTTTGTTAGTTGTTTTTTTCGGATTCTTTAATATTGCATATATCATAAATACAAATCCGAAAACCACAAAAATTACAGATAGATTCATTTTTACAAAACTAAAAATATCTTCTTTCCCTGCCATTAAAATGTATCCTATTATAATAATTAAAAACCCTATTCCCATTAAAATATAATTCTCTTTCGTTAATGGAAAAACAGTTGTATCTTTATTTTGAGTTTTTTTATCAGATATGAATTTTTGCTTCTGTTGTGATTTCATATTTTGTTTTGTTTTTTTATTTTGTACCATTTCTTTAATCTAAAAAATATTTATTTTAATATAGTTCATCAAGTTTCAATCGTAAATACTTTCGCACTGAGTAATAACTACTAACACCTGTTATTAATCCGCCAAAAATAATTATTGTCAATGCAACTAATAAATTTGTTTCCGTATCACTTACAATCTTATAAGGAATTTTTGAATTTGACATATAAAATAAGAAAACAACTAATCCATTTGCCAGCACACCACCAATCAAACCAAAGGACACTGCCCTTACAATAAAAGGTTTACGAATAAAAGCTTGAGTAGCACCAACAAGTTGCATGCTTTTTATTAAAAATCTTTTGGAATACAATGTTAGTCTTATTGTGTTGTTTATCAATATTATTGCTATCAACAAAAATATTGACATAAAAGCAAGCAATATCATTCCTATTATCCGCACATTACTATCAATATTTTCAAGAATTACTTTTTGATATGAAATTTCTTTTATAAAAGCAAATTCATCAAGTTCCTTTTTGAAATTTTCAATACTGTCAACATTTGCATAATCGGCTATAAAATAAATTTCTAAAGAAGAAGGAAATGGATTAAAACCTAAAACCGCATCAACATCCTCACCGAGTTCTTCTGTCATTATTTTTTTTGCTTCTTCTTTATCTACGTAATTGGTTTTTATTACACTAGGCTCAACTTCCATCATTTTTTGCAAATGAAAAATATCAGCTTCTTTTGAATCATCATCAAAAATAACATTTACCTGAACATTTTCCTTCAAATAAGATTTTAGCTGATCAGCATAAAGAATTAAAATTGCAAACAATCCTATTAAAAAAAGCACTAAAGTGATGCTTAATAGAGGTGAAAAATATGAACCTCGCTTTCTTTTTACTTTTCGTTTTTTTGTCATTCAATTAAATAAAACTGATATTTCTAAAAAATTCAAATTTAATATTTTTATTGATTCTGATAAGTGTAAAAGTGAATTTCATTTCAGATTTTAAAATGTCCTTTTATTAAAGGGAGGTTTTTTAAAACATTTTTTTCATATTTTTGCACCTTGCTTAAAATTAAGGTAATGAATCTGATTTTAGATTTTGGAAATACAATGAAAAAAGTGGCTCTTTTTGAAAATAAAGAGTTAATTGATAAAAAAGAGTTCTTAAATGACAAGAATAATGAATTACTCAATTTTATTAAAAACACTGACTTTAAACAATCCATAATTTCATCTGTCATTTCTACTCCTGATGAAATTATTAATGTTGTTAAACAAAAAACATCAAAAACAATTATTCTTGATAGCAATACAAAAATCCCCATAAATTTAAATTATAACACACCCAAAACATTAGGCAAAGACAGAATAGCTCTTGCTGTTGGAGGATATTGCAAATTCCCACAACAAAATGTGTTAATTATTGATATTGGCAGTTGTATTACTTATGATTTTATAGATAAAAACGGAAATTATCAAGGAGGAGCAATTTCTCCCGGTCCAAAATTAAGATACAAATCATTATCCGACTATACAGATAGACTGCCACTACTTGAATATCAGGACAATAAAATCCAAATCACAGGCAAATCAACATCAGCATCCATGCATTCGGGAATTAAAAATGGCATTCTATTTGAGTTAGATGGATTTATTAATGATTTTAAAAACTCATATAAAGATATGAAAACAGTCATTTGTGGAGGATATTCAAAATATTTGCATAACTTATTAAAAAACCCCACTTTTGCGGAATTAAATTTATTGTTGTACGGACTGAATGAAATACTTTTTTTTAATGAATAGAAAAATATCAATTATATTATTTGCCTCTTTACTGATTAACATTGTATCAAATGCACAAACATTCAGACATCCGTATTCATATTACGGATTAGGGGAATTGCAAAAAACAACTTTTATTGACCAATCAAGCATGGGGGGATTATCAATTGCTTACAACAATGGGCTTTCATACACACCCTCAAACCCTGCCTCGTATTCTTTCAATGAATTTTCCACATTCAATTTAGCATTGTCAGGAAAAATTCAAAACCTTAGCCAACTAGATAAAAGCTATACAACAACATTTATGGATTTCGGGTATTTTAGCTTAGCCTTTCCTATTTCTAAAAAAGCAGGTATTGGCGGAAGCTTTGGATTAATGCCTGTAAGTAAAATCGGATACAAAGACGAAACTACTTTCTTTGAAGAAGTTGATAGTTTTGATTACACTGAAACTTACGAACTTTCAGGTGGATTCTCTAAATTTTATCTTGGAGCCTCCTTTCTTTTATGGGAAAAATTAAGCATTGGAGCTAATGTATATTACCTTTTTGGAAATACTGAAGAAAATCATTTCCTCAACTTTGATGATGCCAAATATAACAGTGTCATAGAATATACTCAAAAAAATTATTACAAATTAATGTATGATTTTGGAATGCAGTTTTCAACAGAAATTGCAGAAGATTATAAACTTACACTTGGAGCTGTATTTTCACAAAATGATGAATTATCTGCTCGAGAATACACAATAATCCAAACTTACGAACATGGAATAGGTGGATACAAAGACAGCATTGAAACAAACACCGAAGGAAAAACAGGCATTGAGTTGCCACTCAGTTATGGATTTGGTTTCATGATTGATAAAAAATATAATTGGAAATTTGGAGTAGATTATAGCTTTAGTAAATGGTCATCATTTACTGGCTTAGAGAATTATTTTAAACTTAATGACCAATGGGAAATTATTGCAGGTGGAGAATACACTCCCGATTACCAAGACATTAGTAACTACTTTAAGAGAATAAATTACAGACTGGGCATCAAACATTCACAATCATATTTAAACGTAGAAAACAGTGCGTTTTCAAAATCAAGCATTAGTTTGGGTGCTGGATTTCCATTACGAAGATCTATTTCAAGACTCAATTTTGGTTTGGAATTTGGAAAAATAAGTAGCAATAAAGATGTTTTAATTAACGAAAATTACATTAATATTTTTATAGGTTTCAGACTTAATGATGTCTGGTTTCAAAAATCTAAAATAAACTAACTATGAAAAGCAAAAAAACAATCATAACAATATTTTTATCAAACCTAATTATTCTTTCCGTTTTTGGATGTAATACAACAAAATCAACATCAAAATCCAATGAAACAAATGAGGAACTCAATAAAATTAGAATGGAACAAATTGTTCAGGAAGTGGAAGAGGAAGAAAGTAAAAACAATCCTATTCAAACAACAGGAAATGATACAATTAAAAAATATGGTGTTGACAGTTTAAAAACAATTATGAACTATTCACTATATATTGAATATTTCATACAAGACAATTATAAAGATGCTTACAAATATTGGAAATATTTATATTCCAATGCACCAAAATTCAACAAAGGTGTTTATATCAATGGAATTAAAATGATTAAAGATTTTATAAAAAAATCAAAAGATGATGATGCTTTAAAAAACAAATGGATTGACTCTTTATTCATGATATATGACCAAAGGATAACATATTTTAATGAAAAAGGTTTTGTTATTGGGAAAAAAGGAGAAGACCTTTTTATACTTGACCCTTCAAGATTTGAAGAAGCTTACAAACTCCTTGAAGAATCAATTAATCTGGAAAAAGACAACAGTAGTTCCGTTACTCCTTATTACTTTATGTACACCACCACAATAATGCTTAAGCATAAAAAAATAGATGAATCTGTACTTGTTCAAAACTTTGTTACTGTAACAACAATTATTGATAACAATATTGCAAAAGGCGAAAAAGTATCAAGATGGAGAAAAATAAATGACAATGTAGTTCAACTTACAAGTCCTTATTTGGAATTTGAAGTTCTTGAGCCAATATTTACTAAGAAATTCAATGACAACAAAGACAACCTTTCAGACATCACAAATATGATTTCACTTCTTGATAGTAAAAGATATACCGAGAATAATCTTTATATGATGCTTAGTGAAAGAGCATACGAATTAGAACCTTCACCAAAAGCAGCATATAGCCTTGGCAATGCTCATTATGGTAAAGGGAATTATTCAAAAGCAATTTTTTATTATGAAAAAGCCGTAAACGCAATGGATGATAGCAATATTGATAAAGCAAAATATTACATGTCATTAGCAGAATCACAAAAAAAAGCAGGTAGCCTATCGGCAGCAAGAGCAAGTGCAAGAAAATCTGCAAACCTTAATCCTAATAATGGTACTCCATTTATTTTTATTGGAGACCTCTATGCTTCAAGTTCTTCAAGCTGTGGGAAATCAGATTTCGAAAAACAAGCTGTTTATTGGATTGCGGTTGATCAGTATTTTATTGCCCGTTCAAAAGGTAATGAAGATGCAGCTAAAAGAATAAGCAAATATTCACAACATTTCCCTACAAAAGAAGAATCATTTTATCAAGAGCCACCTATAAAAGATGGTGCTAATTATTCTATCGGATGCTGGATTAATGCTACTACTAAAGCAAGATTTAACGAATAGAAATTTTAAGAAGAGGTTTATTTTGAAAACTTTTAATTACAATTTTATGTTTAAGCCTCAAATATTATTTTTCTTTATTATTATTTTTCTACTTTTTTTTTCAGCTTGTAACAAAGCAAAACTCGAAGATGTAGAAGCACTCACAAATGAAGAAGTATTTCCTGCCGAAATAGCAAAAGATATTGAATTTACATTTAGTGATTCTGGAAAAGTTAAAGGAATATTACTTGCTCCACTAATGGAATCATACCAAGGAAGTGCTCCTTACCGTGAAATGAAAAAAGGACTTACAGTTACTTTTTATAACAATAATATTCCAAGTAGTTTTTTACGTGCCAATTACGGAATTCAGCATATCAATAAAAAATTAATTGAAGTAAAAGGAAATGTTGTGGTAGTAAACACAAATAATGATACACTTACAACTGAACAATTATTTTGGAATCAAAGAAAAGCAAAAGTATATTCCGAAAAATATGTTAGAGTTAGAAGAAAAAATGAAATAATAAAAAGTCAAGGTTTTGAATCTGACCCGGAATTCAAAGAATATAAATTTTATGATATTAGAGGAGTAATTAATTTAAAGGAAACTGAAGATGAAGAATAAAATAACGAATTGTAATTTTCGACCTAAATAGTGTTAACTTTTTAGGTTCTATGTTGATTTGTGTGGGTGAAAAAAAAAATTAAAGCCACAGACTTCGTCTGTCGAAGACAAGCTAAGTGTAATAGAAAAATGACTACGTCTGTCGAAGACAGATTCACAGATTAAAATTATTTTATATGCAATATTCTAATAAGATATATCCTTTAATCCAAATATATTGAGATTTGGCGAAAATTCATTAATTAGTACCTCTTAGAAAACTAAAGAAAATTCTGCATATCCTCTGCTCAACCCTTTGTCCCCTAAAGAGAATGCCATCACTTAGTGAGTTGGGTTTTCCCCTTTAAGGAATTTAAGGGGTACAGGTAGACAAATAATGAGTTTTCTTATAAGCACTAATTACAAAAAGAGTAATTTTGTAATCTGTGAATCAAATTTGATTACCCACAGTATTTGACATAGAACCACTTTTTATAATTATTCCTGTGACTTTTTAAAATCTTCCAGAAATGTTTTTAATCCACTATCTGTTAAAGGATGATTTAACAATTTTAGGATATTCTCGGGAGGGCAAGTAACAACATCAGCACCTAATTCAGCACATTTTACAATATGCATAGGACTTCTTATTGAAGCAGCAAGGATTTCTGTCTTAAAATTCTGCATAGAAAAAATATGAGTAAGTTGCTCTATTAATTCAATCCCATCTCTTGAAATATCATCCAACCTACCTAAAAATGGAGAAATATATGTAGCACCTGCTTTTGCTGCTAAAATTGCTTGACCAGCAGAAAAAACCAAAGTACAATTTGTTTTTATTCCTTCTGAAGTTAATTGTTTGATTGCTTTCAAACCATCTTTTATCATAGGCACTTTTACAACAATGTTATCATCAATTGCAGCAAGCTCTCTTGCTTCTTTTAGCATTGTCTCAAAATCAGTAGCTATTACTTCCGCACTAACATCACCATCAACAATTTCGCATATTTTTTTATAATGATTTCTAATATTTTTTTCACCTTTAATACCTTCCTTTGCCATTAAAGATGGATTTGTTGTTACGCCATCTAAAATACCTAAGTCCATTACTTCTTTTATTTTTTCAATATTAGCTGTATCAGCAAAAAATTTCATAGTTCAAAATTATTTTGAGTGTTGAAAATGTCATAAAAAAAGGTAAGCTACCTGTATCGCACTGCTCAACCAAAACTACCTTGCTACATTCCTGTCCTGGGGTACATAAAGGGAGCTAGTCGTACAGGGCTTACCCACCGCAAAGATAAAAACATTTAGGTTACTAAAAAGAAATGATTGTAAAAATATTTTAAATTATTTGAATTAAAAACACTAATAAAGGGAGGTTTTATAAATACATTCGC
>JAYEOP010000420.1 GCA_034723125.1 Bacteroidota bacterium
ATCTTCCATCTTTAAAATAATCTTATTTACTACTGCCATCTAAAATCCTTTTTGTATTCTATCAAGTCTGCATATCGAAATATGCAGAGTTCATAGCTTTTATTATTTTTCATCTTTATCTCTTTCGTGAAATTGAGATAAAAGTCTACCTTCAAAATCATCTATGAGATGCTTCAACATTCCATAATCAAAACCCTCTGCTTCTAGGAGTTTTGATATATTATATTTATTCTCTCTTAACGATACTCCCATTCCATTGGACTCAAGAGTAACATTATCAGTTAAAAATCTAAAAAATCTTGCAGGCTCAGATGGTGTGTCTGGCAGATAAAACGATTCTATTGTTTCTTTTTTAGAATCAGGGACGATAATGTTATCTATTATCGCCTCATTAATCATCTCTTCTACATTTCCAAAATTTTGCAGCATCTTGACACGCTTCACACGCTCCTTGTCAAAATGCCACTCAATTAGTTTTTTAAGTATCCTGCAAACGGACTTCTATCAACAGCTTGCTTTTTAGCAATAGAATTATTTGTTGCTCTGATGAATGAGTAGTATATTTCTGCTACCAATCCTTGTTCCCAATCAGATAACTTTTCTTGCTCCATACCTGCTGTTTTAAAAATCTCTTTATTTAGCTTTTCAAAATTTATCTGCTCATCTTCTTTTGTCTCAATAATTTTATTAAGTGCATCAAGTTGAGAAGATTTTGGAAGCTTTAATTCTTCTGTATTTTTTGTACTTTTATATACGCCATCTTTATCTACCATTTCAGTAATTCTTTTTTCTACTGCCACTGCAAAATCGTGTAAATCAAATACTTCAACATCATCAATACTTTTGTCTTTTAAACAAAGTGTTCTGAATTTATCGTGGTCATTATTACTTAATGCTTCAAAAAGTTTTGGCTCTTCTATTGGATTATTACCAAATGTTTCAAGTTGTGCCTGAAGGTCTTCAGGTAATGTAATCTCTTCTGGAAGAAGCAATCCCTCTAGTTTTTTAATAAGCATATTATCTTTTGTTGCGTAAGCGTTTGCGACAGCATAAATCACTTTTTGGTCATTGCTGGCATTTTTATTTAGACTTGGTAAATTTTTCATTTTTATTTCCTTGTTTTGTTATTTTTAGTTTTTGTTCCATTTTTTTAGTATTTAAGTTTTTGAAAGGGGAAAACTAAGGGTGGAGGAAGCCACCCTAAACCCCTAATACTATTTCTAGTATGCTCCTGTTGTATTTGTAATAGCACCTGTGCTATCAAATAATGCAGGATATGTAATACTTGCTAAAACAGACTTCACTGTTGCTGTTCCTGAAGCTGAAATCTCTGGTGAAATCATAGCTTGTCCATCAACTTTCATCATTCCATCAGCTTTTGAAGGAGTAACATAAGTATAAGTCATTGTCATACCACAACCATTTGGTTTTGCAAATATAAATTCTGCTTTAAAGTTGTCGTGTGCCTTGTATGCTTCATAATCAGCGATTGTGAAAACTTTATTCATATTTCCTTTTACAGAAGCAGTACCTATGTCAACAATATTACAACCATTTAATGCAGGAGAAACACTTACATTTCTAGCAGTATCAAGATTAATTGATTCTGTTTTACATAGTGCTACTGAATCAAGCTCAACCGAACAATCTTCGTAAGCGTAATACTGTTTAAAATTAGGAACTATTTTTGCCCCTGCTGTATCAGCTAATGCCACGAAACCTACTTCTGTTGAATCTGTTGCCGTTGCACCTACAAAGTCTCCAGACATTTTAAGAGAAATTGTTCCACCAGTCATACCTATTGGTAAACTATTTGAATATACATTTGAAAATCTTTTGATAAAAGGATTTCCTGCTGCATCTTCCATCTCATATTCTACTGAGAATGATGGTATTTGTTGTGTTAATTCATATGTATCCGTAATTAACTTAGGCATTGCTATCCAAGTTACTGTTCCATCTACAATTTTAGCATTTCTATCATCATTAGGATTAGTTTCTAGTGTTGGAGTAAAACTTGCTTCATCTGCACCTGTTGTTCCTGCTGTAACACAAACTAATGAATGTGTTGTGTCTGCTACTGTGTTTACAATATCTCCTACAGTATATGCAGTTGTTGCAGTCCAATCATCCGCTGTTGCATTTGCTGATGTTTTTGCAGCACCTAAAGTATGAGTTAACATAATAGGC
>JAYEOP010000421.1 GCA_034723125.1 Bacteroidota bacterium
TAAAACCTGTTAAATTGATGTATCATTTAATAAAACTAATCTCATTTGAAGGTCAAATTGTTTTAGACCCGTTTATGGGAAGTGGTAGTACAGGAGTTGCTTGTTTGAAACTAAAAAGAAATTTTATTGGATACGAATTAGAGAAAGATTATTTTGAAATAGCTAATATACGTTTAGAAAAACAAAAAGTTGAAATTGCAAATTCTTTATTCCGATGAAATACTGCGTAGAACAACTAAGCGTTCGGAATGCTGATAGACCAATTTTGAATGCTTTCTTGACTAATTTTGCTTACTATATTCTCCGAACGGATTTAATATTATAATTGATAATTAAAAATAATTGACAGATAATTCATCAATTGTCAAATTATATGTATTTTTGACAGGAATATAATAATGTGTTAGATTATGGAAAAATACGATAGAAATAAACCTTATAATAACTTACCGTTAATACCACCTGATGAAAATAAAATTATAACAATTAGCATTTTAAAAGCATTAAATGAAGCAAATAAAGCTCTTGCAGAATTGAAAGGAATTGCAAAGAAGTTACCAAATCAATCAATGTTAGTTAATACAATTTCATTACGAGAAGCAAAAGCAAGTAATGAGATTGAAAATATTTTCACAACCGATGACGAATTATATAAATCATTGACTGTTAAAAAAACTGAATTAAAAGGAGGAGCAAAAGAAGTTTTGTTTTATAGACAAGCATTGTGGAGTGGGTATAATGAAATAAAAAAACAAAAAGAATTTGATTTAGATTTGATTATTAAAATATATCAAAAAATAATACAAGTAAATGACAGCATACGACCTCCACAAACAGAAACGGTTATTATGAAAAGAGGTAGTGGATTGTTAGGAGATTCTGTTGTTTATACACCGCCAAAAGGAATTGGAATTATTAAACAGAAATTAGACAATTTATTTGAATTTATCAATAATGATGAAGATTATCCTTATGATTCATTAATTAAATTAGCAATATTTCATTATCAATTTGAAGCTATCCACCCATTTAGAGATGGAAATGGACGGACAGGTCGTATTCTAAGCATCTTGATTATGATACAAAAACAATTATTAGAGGTTCCTATTTTATATTTAAGTGCATACATTATTAGGGAAAAAGAAGATTACTATTATTTACTAAATCGAATTACGACAACAGACAATTGGGAGAAATGGATAATTTATATTCTTAAAGCTATTGAAGAAACTTCTATTTATACTATTAAAAAAATTGAAGAAATTGACAGGCTATTTGAAAATACTCATAATTTAATAATAAAAAAACTACCGAATATAAGAAAAGAAACTATTGAAAAAATATTTGAACAACCATATATAAGTCCTAAAAAATTAATTGATAATAATGTAAAAAGTTTAAATACAGCAAAAAAGTATTTAAGACAAATGACAGAATTAGGAATAATGATTCCTAAGAAAATAGGAAAAGAAACTATATTTTTAAATATTGATTTATATAATTTATTATCAGAGATATAATAAATCAGCTTCTAATATTATAACTCAAGTTTCGCATAATAATTCTGTGTGCTAACATATACTTCGGCTGGTCATAATTTGAACTTTGGTACTATGTTTAACGTATTGGTTATTATTCGTTTACACGGTATAGCAAAACACAGTTTATTACCGCTCAGCATATATTTATTATCTGACTGTTATATTATGTATTTTTTCTTAGTGCAACTTTGTGCCTTGGTGTCTTTGTGGCAAGATATTGATAATTAGCCACGAAGGCTCTAAGACACGAAGAATCACAAAGTATGAAACAATTCATTATGGAATTATTATACTACTGATTTTCTTTATGTTATCACAACTCGATATTTAATAAGTTTCAGAATGTCAATTCTTTATATTCAAATGCGAAACTTAAGTATTATAATAGTTGGTGAGAACAGTAACTATAGCTAAGAAAACACTCAAATTGTTACACTGATTATGTGTCCTTTACATATCTTGGAATTTTAGTTCCTTAACTTCTCTTTTATTTCGACTTTTATAATTCTCCTCAAGGATTAAAAGTTCTTAAGTACTTTTTTTACAGCATCTTTATGAACAGTAAATCCCATCATTTTCAGCTTTATATAATCCTCATGAAAGAAGTAATACCCGAATTCAGCTTTATCTTCACCAATATTT
>JAYEOP010000422.1 GCA_034723125.1 Bacteroidota bacterium
CAAAAAGAAGCTTCCAACTGGTATTTTGGCGATTCAGCAGCTATTACTTTCAACAGCAATCCTCCAACTTCGTTAAACAATAGTGCCATGTTTACCTATAGGGGGTGTGCTACCATGTCCGATTCCAGAGGTAATTTACTGTTCTATACGCATGGCTCAACAGTTTACAACAAAAATCATCAAGTAATGGATAATGGTGATAATTTAATGGGAGGGCGTGGATCATCACAGTCTGCTATTATTATTCCAGCACCTAATCAGAAAAATTTGTACTATATTTTTACAGTTGATGATGTGCCAACACAATTTGGAACGGGTACAGGGTCATTTCGGTATTCGTTGGTTGATATGAAAGCAAATAATGGAATAGGAAAGTTAATTCAAAAGAATATTTTTATTTATAGTAACATGGTTCCTAAAATAACAGCAGTTAAACATGCCAATAGTTCATCTGTGTGGATTATTACCCACTATGATAATTCAAACGGCTTTGCCGCTTTTTTGTTAACCAAGCAAGGAATATCGTCAATACCAATTAATACTTTTATTGGGACCAATTGTACGGCAGTAACTACAGTACGTGGAGCAGGCAGGATGAAAATAAGCCCTGATGGTAAAATTTTGGCTGTGCCCTGGTATCATTTTCATACACTTGAACTATTAAAATTTGATAATTTAACTGGTAAACTTTCAAATTTGGTTTCATTATACACATTTGGTACAGATGCAACAGAATTCTCTCCAAATGGTAAGTTGCTTTATTATACAGAACAGCCTATATTTGGAAGAATTGTTTTACAGGTTAACATTACTTCTCTTGATTCTGTACAAATTGTAAGCTCAAAAAAAACTTTATATAACATGGGGAATTCATGGGGAATTCAAATCGGAATTGATGGGAAAATTTATATTACGAATGAATACTACATTGATTGCATTGAATTACCAAACAAGTCAGATACATTTTGCAGATACAATGACAGTGCTATTTATTTAAATGGTAATAAATGCTTATACAATTTCCCCGATTTCCTCCAATCCTACTTCTTCAAACCGGATTTTGAGGCAATAGGTACTTGCTTTAGCGATACCACACAGTTTTATATACAGGATTCCTCACAGGTAGATTCCTTGTTTTGGATATTTGATGATAGCATAAGTGGGACAAATAATTTTTCCAATTCATGGGCACCTCAACATTATTTTTCAGATACAGGAGTTTACAATGTACAAATGATTGTTTATCATGATACTTTTGCAGACACCTCTGCACGTGAAATACGCATTAGCCCTTATCCAAATGCTAATTTTTCTATTAATGATAATGCACAATGTCTGAGTTCCAATTTTTTTCAGTTTACAAACACTACATCTATTACTTCAGGAACTTGTACCTATGAATGGAATTACGGAGACACTGCAACAAGTTATTACACTAATGCTTCACATTCTTTTTCTTATGAGGATAGTTTTTATGTAAAAATGTATGCCCTTTCAGATTACGGTTGTGAAGATTCGATTTTAAAAACGGTTTATGTTTTTCCGCCAAAAGCAGATTTTGAGATAACAGATTCAGCACAATGCTTTCTCAGAAATAATTTTGAGTTTATCAATAAAACAAGCAATAATTTTGGAACAATCCAATACCTATGGCAATTCGGAGACGGGGATACCTCAAATGTTGTCGATACCGTTTATCACTCTTATCAAACATCCGATACTTTTTCAGTAACGCTAATAGCAAATTCAAATTTTGGTTGTTCAGATACTTTAACAAAACAACTAATTGTACATCCAATGCCACAGGTAGATTTTAGCATAAATGATTCGCTACAATGCTTTAATGAAAATAATTTTCAGTTCTTAAATCTTACAACTTTTAATCAATTAGACAGCTTAAATTACAATTGGGCTTTAGGAGACAGCACTTTTTCAACAGACACAAACATAAACCAACTTTATCAAAAATCAGATACTTTTACAATAGAACTAATTGTCACATCAAATCATGGTTGTTCAGATACAGCAACAAAAAATGTTATAGTTCTGGAATCGCCCAAAGCCAAAATAAACATAAACGACACAGCCCAATGCTTCAACGAAAACAACTTTACTTTCTTAAACCCAAGTGATTCTTTAAATTTAAATGTCTCAAAAACATGG
>JAYEOP010000423.1 GCA_034723125.1 Bacteroidota bacterium
TATTAAGATTTTTGTAGCTTGCATATAATTCATTATCTTCGTTTCTTGAATTGTGAAGCATATCATGAACACATTTGAAATAATAACAACTTTAGTGAATAAAAAAAGTAATTATTAGAAATCTCAAAAAAAATCAAAAGAAATAATGAATACAAATAAATTTAAAGAAGCAATATTAGTTGGAATACCAAATGAATTACCCGAACATTTAGGAATAAATAGAGATGTTAGTCATGCACCAAAAAGAACTGATGTTTTAAATAAAGATGAAAAAAAACTTGCGGTAAAGAATGCTTTAAGATATTTTGATAAAAAGCATCATCATATCCTTGCCCCTGAATTTGCTGATGAATTAAAAAAGTATGGAAGGATTTACATGTATCGTTATCGCCCTCAATACGAAATTTCAGCAAGAAGTATTGAAGACTTTCCTCATAAATCAAAGCAGGCAGCCGCAATAATGTTGATGCTTTCAAATAATCTTGATAATGCTATTGCTCAGCATCCAAACGAGCTTATTACTTATGGAGGAAACGGTTCTGTTTTTCAAAATTGGGCACAGTATTTACTTACAATGAAATATCTTGCAACAATGACAAATGAGCAATCATTGGTACTTTATTCAGGTCATCCAATGGGAATTTTTCCTTCACACAAAGACGCTCCACGAGTTATCGTCTCAAACGGAATGACTATTCCAAATTATTCAAAACCTGAGCATTGGAATAAATTTAACGCAGTTGGTGTTTCTCAATACGGACAAATGACCGCAGGTTCTTTTATGTATATCGGACCTCAGGGAATAGTTCACGGAACAACCATAACACTCTTAAACGCAGGAAGATTAATACAAAAAGAAAATGAAACACTAGGAGGTAAATTATTTGTTACCTCAGGATTAGGAGGTATGTCAGGAGCACAGGCAAAAGCATCTGTTATTGCAGGAGCAATTGGAGTAATTGCAGAAATAAATCCTGATGTTGTTGAAAAAAGATATTCACAAGGATGGGTAAATGAAAAATATTCAGACCTTAATGAACTAATAGAAAGAATTAAAAAAGCTAAAGAAAAAAAAGAGGCTGTTTCTATTGCTTATCAAGGAAATATTGTTGATTTGTGGGAAAAACTTGAAGCAGAAGATATTTTTGTAGAACTTGGTTCTGATCAAACATCACTTCATATTCCTTTTTCGGGTGGTTATTATCCTGCAGGATTAAGTTTTGAAGAATCAAATAAAATGATGAGTGAAGAGCCTGAAAAATTTGAAACGATAGTTTATGAATCATTAAGAAGGCAAGTAGAAGTTATAAATAAACTTGCAAAAAAAGGAATGTATTTCTTTGATTATGGCAATGCTTTTTTACTTGAATCAGGTAGAGCTAATGCAAACATTTTTAAAGAGGATAAATCATTCAAATATCCATCTTATGTTCAAGATATTATGGGACCCTTATGTTTTGATTATGGTTTTGGACCTTTCAGGTGGGTTTGTACTTCTTCAAAGCATAAAGATCTTGTGGAAACAGATCGCATAGCTGCAGAAATATTAGAGGAAATGGAAAAGACTGCTCCCCAAGAGATAAAACAACAAATCAATGATAACCTAAGATGGATAAAAGCTGCCGAAGAAAATAAATTGGTTGTTGGCTCGCAAGCTCGTATTCTTTACGCTGACGAAAAAGGAAGGATAAAAATTGCCGAAGCTTTTAATAATGCAATTAAGGAAGGTAGAATTTCTGCACCCGTTGTTTTGGGTCGCGACCATCATGATGTTTCAGGAACAGATTCACCTTTTAGGGAAACATCCAACATTTATGACGGTTCACAATTTACAGCCGATATGGCAATTCAGAATGTAATAGGAGATTCTTTCCGTGGAGCTACTTGGGTTTCAATTCATAATGGCGGTGGTGTAGGCTGGGGAGAAGTTATTAATGGTGGCTTCGGAATGTTGCTTGATGGCACCGAAGACGCTGACAGAAGGCTCAAGTCAATGCTTTATTGGGATGTTAATAATGGTATCTCTAGGAGAAGTTGGGCAAGGAATGAAGGAGCCATCTTTACGGCAAAAAGAGCAATGAAAGAAAATCCTGAATTGATAGTTACAATCCCCAATATTGCAGATGATGAAATAATTGAAAAGTTGTTTTAGAGAACTTTTAA
>JAYEOP010000424.1 GCA_034723125.1 Bacteroidota bacterium
GTGAGTGATGAGTGGTGAGTGATGAGTGGTGAGTGATGAGTGGTGAGTGATGAGTTGGGAGTTGTGAGCTGTAAGTTGTGAGTTATGAGTTGTGAATTTTTAGTTTTTAGTTATGACTAACCCTCCTTTAATTATTTCAATCCTTTTTTAAAATTAAAAGTAGTAGTTGGTTGAAGTTGTTGAGAATTTTGGAATCGTTTTACTATGGTGTTAAAAACATTTTGTGAAGGATTGATTGTACTAAAATCTAACAACCATTTATGAAAACCTTTTTTTTCTAATTCTTTTCTAAACTGTAAAAATGAAACAGCCTGATTAGGAGTAATAATTGTTAGCCCATCTTTTATTTGCTTTTGAACTTTTTCATTTCTGTCATCAATCAATTCATCATCTTGAACTTTGATAGGTACTCGGGATAAAAACAATTGAGGATGAAAATAAAGAGGAATTATCCCATTTCTATCATTTGATTTAAACAAATTATCTTCTTCATTTTCAAGAGGATAAATATAATCTTTGATGTTTTCATCGAGCAAAAATGCTTTTGAAGCATTATTAAAAACATAAACATTTTCGTTTGTAAAAACTGTACATTTTTTAGGCAATATTTCCTTTTGAGAAATATGACTTATCATAAAACTCTTCAAATTATTTTTTACAAAAGATTGACATAATCTCTCATAAAATACTATGTCATTTTCAGAAATAAATTTTGGTAATTCAATAATAAATTTATGTGCGTTTTTTTGGATAAAAGACTTTGTGGCATCAAGTTCTAACCATTCTCGCTTTGGTAAATTAATAATAATTTTATCTATATTTTTTATCCAAATTTTTCTTAGCCATTTCAAACTATCAATTCTAATAAAAAGTTCTTGTTTTCCTCTTTTACTCGGTTTATTTAATTGTTTTAAAATCTCATTTTTCTTTGATGAAGCTAATTTGGGGAAATTACTTTGTTGATTATCACTTAGCTTTGAAACAAATTTCTTATCCCTTAATTCAGACAAAAAAACAAGGTCGCCTTTTTGAGCTTTATGATTATTTTGCCAAACAGTTACAACATCACTTTGTGAAGTAGTAAAGGTTTTTAATTTTACAGCTCCTCTCGCATCTCCTTTTGCTGAATGAATCCGTATTCTATTTCCTTTTTGTAATTCTATTTCTGAATTAAATAAGAAGCTATCGTTAGCAACTTTAATAACTTTTCCAACTAATTTTCCTGTTGCAGGATTTGATGTAATTGCATTACCTACATCCTTACCTATAAAAAATGAGGTTTTCTCACGACTCAAATCCATTTCCAACAGTTCTTTTGCTTCCTCAAACTTATCAGGATGGTCAAGAATTAATCTATATGCTTTTGCAATTTTATAAACATATTCTGCCGATTTCATTCTACCTTCAACTTTTAATGAAGAAATTCCAATTTTTGATAAATCGGAAATAAATTCAAGTTGTTGCTGATCTTTTAAGCTAAAGGGTGTTGATTTTTTATTTTTGGAATTATAATATCTTCTACAAGGTTGAGTACAAAAACCACGATTAGCACCATGTCCGCCAATATAACTACTAAAAAGACACATACCTGAAAAAGAATAACATAAAGCACCATGAATAAAAACTTCCAACTGAATATTGCTTTTATTTTTTATTTGTTGCAACTCACTTAATTGAAGTTCACGAGCCAAAATCACTCTTTCAAAACCATGATTTTGAGAAAAAATAGCAGATGCAGAATTATGATTTCCCATTTGAGTACTTGCATGGATTTTTATTTTAGGGAAATATTTTTTAATAAGATAAAAAACGCCCCAATCTTGAATGATAACAGCAGAAACACTTGATTTAGATAGAAAAAATAAAAGATCAAGTAATTCAGGAAGTTCTTCATTTTTAATTACAGTATTTAGGGTCAAATAAACTTTAACATTATTTTTTTTTGCCTCTTTTAACAATAATCCAAATTGGGAAATATTAAAATTTGAGGCTCTAGCACGAGCATTAAAATTTGACAACCCAAGATAAACAGCATCAGCTCCACCTTCAACAGCGGCAAAAAATGCTTCAATACTACCTGCAGGCAATAACAATTCAGCTTTCATGCTCACAAAAATCTTTAAAATAATTTAGAAAAACTAATTAATTTACAAAAA
>JAYEOP010000425.1 GCA_034723125.1 Bacteroidota bacterium
GAATTATGAATAATGAAATTTGTTGACCACAAAAATTGCTTAGCGAAAATATTAACATACGAAATACCCATTAAAAACGTCATTGCGAGGACAAAGGACGAAGCAATCTGTTGAATTGAAGTACGGTGTTTTTTGAGTCTTCTCTAACCCAAAAATCAATTTGTTTGCACCATCCCTAAAGGGAGCAAATTGATTTTCTTTCCTTTAGAGCATGGGCAAAAAAAAATATGTACAAGTGCATATATATTGTTGCGAAAATATCGAATATCGACCACGTTCGCTGTAGCTTTAGCGGTTGCGAAACAAGGAATTATGAATAATGAAATTTGTTAACCACAAAAATTGCTCAGCGAAAAAATTAACATACGAAATGCTCATCAAAACCGTCATTACGAGGACAAAGGACGAAGCAATCTGTTGAATTGAAGTACGGTATTTTTTGAGTCTACTCTAACCCAAAAATCAATTTGTTTGCACCATCCCTAAAGGGAGCAAATTGATTTTTTTTCTCCCTTTTTGAGCAGGGGCAAAAAAAGAAAATAAGGACAAGTGCATGTATATTGTTACGAAAATATTAACATACGAAATACCCATTAAAAACGTCATTGCGAGGACAAAGGACGAAGCAATCTGTTGAATTGAAGTACGGTATTTTTTGAGTTTTCTCTAACCCGAAAAATCAATTTGTTTGCACCATCCCAAAAAAAAGAAAATAGGAACAAATGCATATATATTGTTGCGGAAATATCGAATACCGAACAAAGAATTATGAATAATGAAATTTGCTGACCACAACAGTTGCTTAACGTTATCTTTTTACTTCAAAATTCTTTATTCCTTGTTCATTATTCATTATTAATAAATACTACTCAATTAAATTATGGCTGTGTATATATTAACCGAAAAGTATCCACCTAAAAAAAATAAGGACAAGTGCATACGTTAATGAATCTGTCTTTGACGGACCTAGTCTGTAGCATTAATGTTTTTTACCACAGTATTTGACATAAACCTTTTTTTATTGTAGCCCCAACAGGAATCGAACCTGTATCTATGGTTTAGGAAACCACTATTCTATCCGTTGAACTATGGGGCCAACTAAACTACAAAATTAAAGCAATAATTCTTTAACTAAAAACTTTATTTTTTATATTAATTATTTTTAAAAAATGCAAATCTCTACGGATGCAAAGATATATACTCCTTATTTGCAATACTTTGTGAGAGAATTAAAAAAAATATTGTTTCCTTTGGGTTGGGAAAACCCCAATTCGATTATAATAAATTATTAATAATATAAAAGAATTGGGTGTTATAATTTAGATTAATTTCTAAATGAATTAAATTATGAAATTTATTCCGCTTTTTTTACGTCAACAGCAACAATACCTTTGTCGCCTTGTTTTGTTTCAAATTCAACTTCTTGTCCTTCTTCTAATCCGGCAAACGAGTCAACAAGTCCTGTTCTGTGAACAAATACATCTCCACTATCACTTGTTTGAATAAAGCCAAAACCTTTAACTTCATTATACCATTTTACAGTTCCTTTCATGATTTTTTGTTTAATTGTTATAAATTTAGTTTCTGTTGAAACTTTTTCTTTCTCTAGCCTGATTAACTCTAGCGTTTCTACCTTTGATATCAGTCTCGTTTAAATTCTCAATTGCTTGATTTGCTTCATCGTCATTTTCCATTTCAACAAAACCAAAGCCCTTGCTTCTTCCTGAGTACTTGTCAGTAATAATTTTTGAAGAATTTACTTGTCCAAATTCTTCGAAAACTTCTTTTAATTCATCTTCAGTTATTTCGTAATGAAGATTTCCTACATAAATGTTCATAATGTGTTTGATTGTTAATAATAAAATAATTTTAAAAAGGCAAATTTAAGGCTTATTTAATAAATAGGGTAATAAATAATCTTTTTTTAACTTATTTCCCACATCATTGACTTTAAAAAATTGATTATCCGACTTTTGTATCTCTTACCAAGTTAATAAGTATTTTTATAATTCTATTATTTCTCAGTATTCTATTTAAGGAATGAAGATATTTTGTAAAATTATTTGGAGTTTAACCACCAAAATCATCAAAATGAATATTTTCTTCGTAAACACCAAAGTCATCAAGCATTTTTAAAACAGCTTGATTCATCATTG
>JAYEOP010000426.1 GCA_034723125.1 Bacteroidota bacterium
ATTATACTTGGGCTTTGAATTAATAATGGATGTGAATGTAAAAGTCATTCAATTGTCATTAATAGTCATTTAGCCAAGCTGTCATTGGGTTTTGTAACTTAATGACAATTTAATGACTACTTTATGACATTAGATTCAAGCGACAAAATACACATAATATTCTAACAGTCAAAAATATATAAGTTTTCTTATAGCCACTAAATAATGTTTTTTTTAAATAGTGCCTCTAAGAAAACTCTGCAAAATTAGATTCCTATCTTTTTGCGATATTTTTATCTTTCTCAACTCACTGATGCTAAGGCATCGCCTCGTCTCAAAAAATAAAAATCTCATCAAAAATCTTAGAAATCATAAAATTTGATAGTTTTCTTAGAAGCACTAAATACTAATATTCTCTCTAATGTAAAGGAAAAGAAATGATGATAATTTGTTGCATTAATTATATTTTTTAGTCCACCCTAAAAAGTCTTAAAATGATTTTCAGTCTCTTTCTGCCCCAAACCCTAAAGGGAGAAGTAACTGAAAATCAGGGCTACCTTTAGATGATGGGACAATTCATGATTTTTAAAACCTGCACTCATTACTTTTTAGAGTGGACTTATTTTTTAAAATTTGGAATTGATTTATTAGTAGCTTTCTGTTTTATTTTTTATAAGTTTTTAACAAAACAAGAATAAAGGTATCTTTGCACTTAAATGATTTCAAAGAAATTTTAAAATTTGAGAAGAAAATAAATATTGATGGAAGAAAATAAGCAGAATTTTGATACTGAAGAATTATATGAACATCACAGAATAGTTGTTGATGCAGGACAAGATTCTTTACGTATTGATAAATTTTTAATGAACAGGATAATGAATGTTAGTCGCAATAGAATACAAAATGCTGCTAAAGCTAATTGTGTCTTAGTTAATTCAAATGCAGTAAAAAGTAATTATAAAATAAAACCGGATGATGTAATTTCAATTGTTTTACCTGAACCTCCACAAAATAAAGAAGTAATTGCTGAAGATATTCCTATTGATATAAAATATGAAGATAATGACATTATAATTGTTAACAAGCAGCCGGGAATGGTTGTGCATCCTGCTTATGGAAATTTTACAGGAACACTGGTAAATGCTCTTTTATATCATGTTAAAGACCTTCCTTCTTCTGATGATAATGATGTGAGAGCAGGTTTGGTTCACAGGATAGACAAAGATACCAGTGGGCTTTTGGTTATTGCAAAAAATGATGATACTTTAACAAAACTGGCAAAACAATTTTTTGATCATAGTATTGAAAGAAAATATATTGCATTGGTGTGGGGAAATGTTGAAGAGGATGGACGAATAGAAAAAAATCTTATAAGAAATCCGAAAGACCGAAGAAGAATGAAAGCCTTGAAAAATTCCGATAGAGGAAGAACGGCTATTACTTATTACAAAGTATTGGAAAGATTTGCTTATACTACCCTAATAGAATGTAGGTTAGAAACAGGTCGTACACACCAAATCAGAGTTCACATGAGTTCAATAGGTCATCCTGTTTTTAATGATGTTACCTATGGTGGTAATAAAGTAATTTCGGGTCCTTCTTTTATAAAATATAAGCAGTTTGTTAATAATTGTTTTAAAATTATTCCAAGGCAAGCATTACATGCAAAATCTTTAGGCTTTATTCATCCTGCAACAAATGAGAAAGTGTTTTTTGATTCTCAATTACCTGAGGATATGGAAAAAGTTATTGAAAAATGGAGGGGCTATTCTAAGGTAAGTGATTAAACACCGATTTTCACTTTTTTTATAAACCATAATTTATTCCTATAGTTCGACTGGTCATAATTTGAGCTTTGGCACTGTGTTTAAAATATTGATTATTATCCGTTTACACGATGTAGAAAAACGCTGTTTATGACCGCTCAGCATATATATTTTCGCGAAAATATCGAATATCGAACAAGGAATTATGAATAATGAAATTTGCTCGCTATCATCTTTTTACTTCAAAATTCTTTATTCCTTGTTCAATATTCATTATTTATTTACTCAAGTTTCGCATTTGAATATAAAGAATTGACATTCGGAAACTTATTAAATATCGAGTTGTGATAACATAAAGAAAATCAATAGTATAATAATTCCATAATGAATTGTTTCATACTTTGTGATTC
>JAYEOP010000427.1 GCA_034723125.1 Bacteroidota bacterium
GTGTAGGTTTGTCCGTTGTCAGTATCAGGTTCCCATTTGGAAGTAGTATTATTCCATTTTAAAACATCTCCGTTACTAGGTGCAGTGTTATCAATATCTCTGCTTTGTAGTTGATTTGCATTCCAATAGGCAGTAGTATTCATAGCACTTAGTAAACCACCAGATAAAGTAAGTCCCACTCCTGTGTTTATTTCTAATTGTCCTCCACTAAAAGTAAGTCCACTATTTGCAGTTGGGTCAATTTTAATTACTGTTCCTGTAATATCAATACCATCTCCTCCGGTGTAAGTTGATCCTGCTGAGCCTGGTTCCCATTCAGAAGTTCCGTTATTCCATTTCAAAACTTCTCCGTTTACAGGAGCTGTTGTTGAAATGTCGTTTCCTTGTAATTGGTCTGCATTCCACATTGCAGTAGTATTATTTGCATTAAGAACTCCTGCTGTTAGGGTTAATCCTGTTCCGTCATTTATTTCTAAAGCAGTACCGTTAAAAAACATTCCACTATTTGCAGAAAGTTCAACACTAATTACAGATCCTGCTGTAATGTCAATACCATCACCTTCGGAAATTACTGTATTAGTAACTGCACCTGGTATCCATGTTGTCCCATTATAAGTAAGTACTTCGCCATTATTTGGTGAATTTGTTGATATTTTAATACCTTGTAAATTATCGGCATTCCAAATTGCTTTGTTACTATCAGCATTAAAAACATTTGAGTTCAGTGTCATTCCTGTTCCTGCTGAATAAACTTGTCCTGAATCGGAAGCGAATTCCCAATTTTTTGTAGTTCCGTTCCATTTTAAAATTTGCTTTGATAATGGTTGACCGATAGGTATATCATTACCCTGAAGTTTGTTTGCATTCCAAATTGCAGTATTGCTGTCTGCGTTTATTATGTTTCCGTTAATCGTAATTCCTGTTCCTTCTGTATAAGATGAGCTGTTATCTGTTCCAATTTCCCATAAGGAAGTTGTATTATTCCATTTTAAAATTTGTCCTGTTGTGTTTGGATTTGTAGTTGTTACATCAGAACCTTGAAGTTTATTAGCATTCCATAATGCATTTGTGTTATCTGCATTTAATATTCCTCCTGTAATTCCTAAACCTGTTCCTGCATTTATTTCTAAAAGTCCTGCGTTAAATTGCAATCCACTGTTTCCGCTTAAATCAGTACTAATTGTAGTTCCCGAAATATCTATTCCATTTCCTCCTGAATAATTGTTCACATCGTCAGTTGTTGCTTCCCATTGGCTATTTGCTGTATTCCATTTTAAAATGTCTCCATTTGCAGGTGCTAATGTGTTATCAATAGAGGTACCATTTAATTGGTTTGCATTCCAGTAAGCTGTAGTGTTCATGGCATTTAATAAATTACCACTTAAAGTTAAACCTATTCCTGAATTTATCTGCAATTCTCCAGCGGCAGAAAAATTTAAGCCACCGTTTGCTGAATGCTTAACAGCTATTGTAGTTCCTGTAAATTGAATTCCTGTTCCTGCATTATATTTAGTATTACTGTCAATTGCAGCTTCCCATTCCAAAGATGTGTTGTTCCATTTCAAAACTTCTCCATTTGATGGAGCTGTTGTAGAAATATTATTTCCTTGTAATTTATTTGAGTTCCAAATAGCATTATTGCTGTCTGCATTAATTGTTTGTCCGTTTAATGAAATTCCTGTTCCCGGTAAATAAGGTGGGTTTACATCGTCAGTTCCAAGTTCCCATCTTGAAGTAGCATTATTCCATTTTAAAACCTGACCACTAATTGTTGGTGTTGCACTTGTAACATCATTACCTTGAATTTTAATGACACTTAAATCGGTTATTAATCCTGTTACATCACCACCTACTTGTTTCCATGTTGCATTTCCAAAAGAATCTGAAACCATTAAGTAGCCATTTGAAGCTCCTGTTGGAATTTTGATATTTTGAACTTCTAAAAAGGATGAAAAAATTGTATCGGGATTCAATACTTTAGGGTCAGGATAATTTATTACAGAATTTGCAACAGCAGCGTAAGGAACTGCAAGAAATTCCATTGTTCCCATATCGACTAAGCCATTTCCAAAATCTATTCTAACTTGTAAAAAGCATGAGGTATTACCCCAAGAAATATCAGAAAAGTTATTTAGGGTACCAAAACCTGTAGTAACTCCTTTTCCAATTATTAAGGTAAACAAACCAAACTCATTAGTTGTTACGCTGTGTCCTTCTTGCCAAACAATTGTGCCTGTAGAAATATCTTTGCGAATTGAGATTTCAACAATTAAATTTTTATTAACGTAAGCTTGCCCGTTATCGTCTCGAGCTACTGCTTGATAGTTGAATCCGGTTGGAATATTTTGAGAAAATGAATTCATAGTTGTTCCAAGGATCAACAAGATTATGAATGCTTTAAAAACAAGGAGTTTTTGAGTTTTTGTTTTCATGGCTATAAAATTATTAATATGTTTTATCTGACTTTCAATATTTTAAAATCAGAAAATAGTTTTTTATTATTATCGAATACTCTAATCAAATATGCTCCTCTCTTAATTTCTGAGAGGTCAATACGAATATTTTGACAATCACTTATTTTATTATAATATAATGGTGGCTTAATTATTTTTCCAAGCATATCAAATATTTGAATTTCAGCATTTTCAAATTCTCCGTTAATTGCAACATTTACATAATCCGAAACAGGATTAGGATAAACGTTAACTTTTACATCAGAAAAATAATCTTTTTTTACTCCAAGGAAAATTATAGGACCTTGTTGAAATCCCTGAGTAATTATTTTTCCTGAATTTCTAAACGTTTGAACTGCCATTTCACCCACAGTAGCTGAAATTCTTATTCCATTGGCACTTAAATCTGCTCCTGTTGAAGCAATAACGGTAGGACCTAAACTTTGCCCGTTTGCTACAATCCAGAAGAAAATAAAGATATTTAGAATTAATGATTTTTTCATCGAAAATATTATTTATTCTTTTGCCCAAAGGTAAATCCAACCGAATATACCATTTTCTTTAAGTTTTGTTTTTAATTGTAATGCTTCATTGTAGGTAGCATGTTTTCCTGCATAGATGTAATAAAAGTCTCTAACGTCATTGTAAATCATTTGTACGTTCAAACCTCTATCAGCCCATAATGAAATTGATTTTTTAGCATTTTCAGGAACTTTAAAAGCTTCTACAACAACAAAGAATTCTCCACCAATATCCTGAAGTTTTCTTTCAATATCCTTCATTTCTTCATCAATTTCTTTTTCTTTCTCTGTTCTTTTGTCCACATCAGAATAGGTTTTAATTTTACCCATTTCAAGTTCGGCATCATTCATTCTTTGCTGTAGGATATTTATTTGATTTTTAGTTTTAGTCTTTTCTTTCTGAACATCTTCATCAAGTGTTTCCAGTTGTTTTTTAACGTCTTCTGTTTGTGTAGAAATACTATCTTGATTCTCAACAAGTTTCTTTTGTTTTTCTTTCATTTCTTTAATACCACGACCAAGATAAACACCAATAGAAATATCATGAGTTCCTTGTGTTTGACTTGTTAATTTGCTACCAAAAGCTTCATAGGTGTAATTAAATGAAACTTGATCATTTAAAAGAAATCCTGCACTTATTCCTATACTTCCTTCTTTTCTATAAGATGCTGCTAACCATACTTGATTTTGATATTTGAATTGAAGTGCAAATTCATAATTTAACGGTGCTGCATCTGTCATACGAATAATTGCGTATGGTGTTATTTGGAATTTTTCATTAATAGCAAAATCATAGGAAGCATGACCTAAATAATGTCTTCTTATTAAGTAATTAAAAGAATCGCTAGGATTATTGTCGCTGTAATACACACTTTTATTTTGAATTAAAAAAGGAGCTACAAGCCCGAAGTTCAATCCTTTAAAACGATATAAAATTGAAGCACCTGCGTTAAATGCTGTTTCATTTTGAGTTTGTCTGCTCATCAAAACCTTGTCATTTGTAAGGTCTTGAATAAAGGACTGTGAAAGGTCAATGCTATTTTGGAAAAACTTACCTGATAATCCAAAACTTAGATTGTGTTCATCAGCAAGATTTAAATGGTATGCATAACTAAGTGAGCCATAAAATCTGTTAAAGATTCCTTCTTGGTCACTAATTATCATTCCTCCAACACCAACGGATTTGCCAACAAGAGAATTGATATTTACCATTTTTGTAATTGGTGCTCCTTTAAATCCAACCCATTGGTCACGATAGCCTGCAAATACAGCTACTCCATCGTTAACTCCGGCATAGGAAGGTGATAATACATATCGATTAATTAAATATTGATTTGTCAGTGGTAATTTCTGACTTAATAAGGTACTACCAAAGAGCAATACTAATGTAATAAGAACGCAGAATTTTTTCATTTATCGAAATTTTTTATTTTCAAAAAAAACAAATTCGTAATTTAGATTAATTTTATTTAATAATATTTAATGTTCCTTTAATAACTTTTTTACCTGTTTTTATAAGGTAATAATATGTACCTTCAGGTAAAATTTTTCCATCAAATTTTCCATCCCATCCATTTTTATAATCAAGTGAACTATATACTATATCTCCCCATCTATTGTAAATAGTTAAATTAACAGGTTCGAAAGCATCAATATCATTGATTATGAAATAATCGTTAACTCCATCTCCATTTGGTGTAAATACATCAATGGGTTTTACATCAGGAATTTCTTTTACAATAACTTGTACACTATCTTCATCATCACAATTATTATTGTCAACCACTCGCACTGTATAAATGCCGTGCTCAGTTATAGTTATTTCGGTAACTGTTTCTCCATTAGACCAAAAGATACTATCATAAGATCCTACAACAGAAACGCTAACACTTCCTCCTTTAAAGAAAATGGTATCACCTTGAATATTTAAACTCAATGAAGGATTTGGATAAATTGTTAAAGTATGAGTTGTTGTATCTGCACAACCTTTATCAGATAAGGCTAAAAGTGAAACATTATAAGTTCCATCTGTTGTGTAATAATGTTTGTGATCTCTTCTGATAATTGCATCTGTTCCGTCACCATAGTTCCATATATAATTTATAATTGAATCCTTATTTATAGATGATATGTTTGTAAATGCAACAGAATCACCAAGACAATTATTTCCGTAGGTAAAATCAGCATTTGGCATATAGTCCACTGGTATTGATTTTACAATAGTATCATAACAACCTCCATTTGCAACAACTAATAGTTTTGTGCTATATGTTCCTGCAAGTGAAAATTTGTTATTTACATACTTGCCTGAGCTATCATCAACAGTTCCATCGTTGTCAAAATCCCAATAATATTTTGAAATTATACCTCCTTGAATTGAGGATGTATCTTTAAAAGTAGTAATTGCTCCTTGACAAGCATTTGAAAAAATGAAATCTGCATCAGGATTAGGAAGTACAACTACGTTATTATAAGCAGTATCTGATGAGGAAGCTGTTACAATTTCAAGAGCAAGCTTGAAAGTATCAGCAGTAGTAAATAAATATTTTACTGTTTTTCCTGTTAAATCTCCAAATACTCCATCACCATTAATGTCCCAATTATATTGTAAAATTGGTAATCCGCTTTTTGAGGTATCAGTCAATTGTGTTGAATCTCCAAAACAAACAGTTGTGGAAGTAAAGCCTGGTGCAAGTGGTTGAGAAACTATTGCATTGTGAACAATTGAGTCAGCACAGCCTTTATCTGATGTGGCATAGAGCTTAACTATAAATGTTCCTGAAACTAGATATGAGTGGTTTGTATTTTTTGCCACTGCTGTTTTGCCATCACCAAATTTCCATAAATATGACAAAGTTCCTGTAGAAATAGTTGATGTGTTTGTGAAAATAAAATTATTAGCTGTTAATGCTTGTGTGCTATCATTAATAGTAAATCCTGCAACAGGATTTGGGTAAAGGTAAATATTTTGATAAATGGAATCAGTATCCGTTGTTGTAATCAGCTTCATTCCAATAGGATGTGTACCTACTGTAGTAAAGGTATATTTAAAATTTGTTCCTGAAGTATCATCAAAAACACCGTCATTATCTAAATCCCACAAAATGGTATCAATAGGAGAACAATTTGTTGAATTATTTGTAAACTCAAATTGATTGTTTCCGAAACATCGTGTGGAATCATCAATAATAAATTTTGCTAATGAGCCTGAAATAACCTTCATGTTTTTTGTTATAGAATCTGAGCAAAAGCTATCGGAAACAGCAATAAGTTTTACAGTATATGTTCCACCTGCTGTGTATAATTTTTGAGTGTCAACAGCAGAAGTTCTTGCACTGCCATCACCAAAATCCCAAGTATATGTTAAGTTCCAAGGTGCAGATATTGTTGATTTGTTTACAAATTTAAATGTATCTCCAAAACACTGAAAACTATCATTAACCTCAAAGTCAACTTTAGGAGAATGAAATACATAAACATTTTTCATTACTGAATCCATACATCCTTTATCAGTAGTCCCTATTAACTTCACATTATAAATGCCACCACTGTTGTATGACTTTGTTGAATTTTTTGTTGTTGAAGTATCTCCATTACCAAAATCCCATAGGTATGTTAATGACCCACTTGGAAAAGTAGAATTATTTGTAAAAACAAAATTATCAGCATCATTGCATTGCATTGAATCGTTTACACTAAAATCAATGTTTCCTGATGGCAAAACAGTTACAGGGTA
The DNA here is from genome assembly GCA_034723125.1 of Bacteroidota bacterium. Taxonomy (NCBI): domain Bacteria; kingdom Pseudomonadati; phylum Bacteroidota; species Bacteroidota bacterium. Next base: position 6,711 of record JAYEOP010000427.1, read on the forward strand.
ATAAATTGAATCTCTATCTGTTGTAGTAACAATTCTAAATCCTACATAGTGAATACCTGCTACACCAAATTTAACAGAAACAGGGCTTTTGCTTATAGAATCACCAAAAATTCCATCATTGTTAAAATCCCATGAAAAACTTACCATAGAATTACATGCTGTAGAACTATCAGTGAAAACAAAGTTCTCGTTACTTAAACATTGAATGCTGTCATTTATGCTAAAATCAGCTTTGGAATCATCAAGTACCCATATATCTTTTTTTATTGAGTCAACACAGCCCATATCTGAGGTTGCTATAAGATTTATTTTTTTGTTTCCTGAAATATAATATGTTTTACCTGTATCAACGGCAGTTGATGTTACTACACCGTCATCAAGATCCCAAAAATAGGACATTGTACCTGAAGCTATTGTTGATTTATTAGTGTATGTATATGCATTTGCAGCTAAACATTGTAAAACAAAATTTATTTCAAACTCAGCATTTGGCTTCGCTTTTAAAACTACATTTTTATAAAAAACAGCAGTGTCAGGCAAATCGGATATTACCTGTAAACCAACCTTGTAGGTTTTATATGTACCAAATTTCCATTTGACAATCTGTCCATTTGCATCATTAAACACCCCATTGCTATCAATATCCCAGTTAAAGTGGAGGATATTTCCTGTGCTTGAGGATGTACTCATAAACAATGATGAATCCCCAACACAAACAGTGTCAGCAATAAAATCAGAGTTTGTTTGGGCAAATAAACCAAGAGTAATAAAATTCACGAGGATAAATGTAAATAGTAATTTTCTCATTACAAATTAATTTAAGTTTCTATGTTTTAACTAAATAATATCAAAAAAATCCTTTTTAATAAGTTTTCAATTACAGCCTTATAGTAAAATCAATAATTATATACTTAATTTAAAATGTTGCAATATACAATTTTTTTTCTAAATAGTATAAAATATTTTTTTTATAAAAGGATATAAAATATAATATAAATTTTTAATAAATAAATCTAAGTGTAAAGGTGTTTATATAAAAAAATCACTTACATTAATTACTTGTTTAATTATTCCATTAATAAATAAATTACAAAAATAATAAATCGTAGCCCCCCCTTAACTCAGCTTTGATAATAACTCTTTCCAAAAATATATTTTAAAATTTGCTTCAGGTTGTATAGCTTTTTTGTTTAATAAAAGCACCAATTCAGCTGGTAATCTGTCTAATAGATATATTTTTAGATGTAAATAAAAATCAATATTATTTTTTGATAAAAATTGTTTAACTATCTCATTTTCAAGTAAAACATTTATTTCATCTTGAAGATCGCTGTATTCAATCTTGTCAAAGCTTTCAAGATATTTAAAGATATAGTCTAAAATGTCAAGCAAAATAACTTTTTTTCGTTTGGCATTATTCCAATTGTAGAAACATATTTTGTCCTCAGAGCAACCAATATTGTGAGGTACTAATAAATTATTTGAAAGAGAAGTAGTTAATTTAATTGAGAAATCCAGTTCCTGCAATATGCTTGATAATCCGTTTACTACTTTAATAAAATTCATAAAACCTAAGCCTGCAGGATATTTTTTCTTAGCAATTTTAAGTTTTATAAGTCCGATTATTGTTAAGGTTTTTTCTTTTTTTAGAAATTCCTTTACTGATATTTTACTCATATAATGCTCATAACATTCAATTATTGAGCTATAAAAAGCGTTGTTGTATTTGGTGGATAAAGTATGGTAGCTGGATTTACTTATGTTTTTATCAACCTTTAATACAATCTTATTATCTATTTGTTCTTTTTCGGGGAAATAAAGATGCTTTAATTTTTTACTTTTTAGTTCTTCGATAAGTTCAAATTCCTTTTTTAGTAATTTATTGGAATTGATGCTCAAAGCCCTTTTTAAAATGATGAATCTATATTTTTTTGATTTTAATTTTAGTGTTAAAATTCCATTTTTAATGTCCTCACCAAAATTAACAGAGAAGGATGTGTAATCATTATCTGCAACTCCTTCAAATAGATTTTTATTTTTTGAGTAAATGTGAATTGCTCCGTTAGTTGCACTTTTCAAAAATCCCAACTTAACTTTTATGTAGCTTAATGTTGCTGGCATTACATTTAAGACGTTACCAATATCAATAACAGTTTCTAAACTTTCAAGGTCTAAAAGAAAATCTGTTGATCTGTACTTTTCCGAAAGTAACCATTTTATTTTCCCCGCTTCGGTTCTCATGAAAAACAATTGGTTATGAAAATAATTAACAGTTTTTTCAACTGATTTATTAAATGAAATAATTCCCTCAATTTTTTCAAAATTCAAAGGGAAGTTAAATGTTTTTGCTCCTGATATATTAATAATAAAATATTTTTGCTCTTGTTTTGCCAATCTTTCAATCTCATTTCTTGATGTAATGTACTTAAACCCGGATTCTTTAAAATTTTTTATAACTTGATTTTGCGGGTTTAAAACAAATACATTTTTTGCATCAGGAAATGCAAGTTTAAAAATATTATTTAGTTCTTTCTCAAAATACATCTAATTTTTTTATTATTCAATCGTTTACAAAACTAATACAATATTAATTCTATTGCAAAAATATATTTCTTTTGACGACAAAATATTTTTAATTTTTTCTTTGGTTACTTAAATTAAATAATTTACTTTTGCACTCAATTTAAAAATCACTTGTACAATTTAATGCAAGAAGTAGTTCTTAATAAATCATTGGTCTGGTAGTTCAGTTTGGTTAGAATGCCTGCCTGTCACGCAGGAGGTCGCGAGTTCGAGTCTCGTCCAGACCGCATAGTATGT
>JAYEOP010000428.1 GCA_034723125.1 Bacteroidota bacterium
TTTTCAAATGTTGTATTTAAATATAAGGCTGAAAAAAACGATAAACAAAAAAATGAGATAGATATTGTATTAACCAAAGGCTTAAAAACTGTATTTATTGAGTGCAAGGCAGGTAATGTATTTCAAAATCATGTTTATAAATTAAATTCTTTAAAAAAATATTTTTTAGGACCTTTTGGTAATGCAGTGTTAGTTACAAAATATAAACCACAACCATGGATAATTGAAAAATGTAACGATTATAATATAAAAGTTTTATACGGGAAACATGTTAAAGATATACATAATGAAATATATAAATTATTAACCAATGCTAATTAACCTATCAAATCATCCTCAAAATAAATGGAGTAGCAAACAAAAAGAAATTGCTCTTAAAAAATTTAATAATATCATTGACCTTTCTTTTCCTGCTATCAATCCTGAATTTTCAAAAAAAGATGTCAGAGATATTGCTGAAAATTATTTTGAAAAAATAATTGAAATTTTTAACAAAACAACTGATGAGAAAAAATTAAATGCTGTACATATTCAAGGTGAATTTACATTTGTTTTTCAATTGGTAAGTCTTTTAAAAAATAATAATATTAAATGCATTGCTTCTACAAGTAAAAGAAAAGTAACTGAAGTAAAAAATGGTAAAAAAATTGCTGAATTTGAATTTGTAAAATTTAGAGAATACTAATTATTTTTTGATAAATATACCTTTAAAGTATTTACACTAATATCTAAAGCATCAGCAGCTTTTTGTTTTATTTCATCATAGCGTTTATAAATTTTCTTAATATGTTCTCTTTTTACATCCTCCATTTTTATTAAGTCTTTTTTTGATGTTTTATTTGCATATTCGGGTATATCTTCAATACTTATTACATCATTGTTTTCATATAAAATATAAAAACTTTCTATTATACTTTCCAATTCTCTTACATTGCCCGGATAGTTATATGAATATAAAAATTCCTTAACTTCCTTGCTTAATTTTAAGCTTTTATTGTATCTTTTAGAATGCTGATCATTAAAGTACTCAATCATTTCTTTTATTTCTTTAGTTCCTCTATCTTTAAGTGAGGGTAAAAATAAATCAATTTTATTTATTCTGTAGTATAAATCTTTACGAAATTTCTCATTTTCAACTTCATCAAACAAATCCTTATTAGTTGCAGCAATTATTCTTACATCAATATTTTTTTCTTTTGTATCTCCAACTTTTACAATCTTACCTTCTTCCAAAACCCTTAAAAGAGATTGTTGCATTGATGGTGAAATATCACCAATTTCATCAAGAAATATTGTGCCTTTGTTAGCTTTCTCAAAAAAACCAATACTTCCTTTTTCATCAGCACCTGTAAAAGCTCCTTTAACATAACCAAATAATCTGCTTTCCAATAAATCATCTGAAAGAGACGCACAATTAACAGCTATAAAATCTTTATTTTTTCTATCTGAATTGTTATGAATATGTTTTGCAAGATGCTCTTTACCCGTTCCGCTTTCGCCTTGAATTAATGCCGTAGCATTAGGAGTTTTAGCTATTCTTTTGGCACGCTCATAGACTTTTTTTAATGATTTTGTAAAAAAATAATCCTCTTTTTTATCTTCTAAGCTTTTTGTTTTAGCTTTAATAATACCTGGTGATAACTGTTCTAATTCTACTTTCTTAAACTCTGCTCTTTTACTATCTGAAAATTTAGGCTCAATGCCTTGTATCATTTTAATTTTATAACCTTTATGAATATAAAGGAGATAAAAGGCTATACTCATTATTGATGTTCCTGAAGTAAATAATATTTCAATCTCCTCATTTCTAAATTCTTCTATAACGGATTCTGTGTTTTGTAAAACTTCATTTAAATCATAAGCATTACTCATGTTTAAAAATTTTATTTCAAATTTACAAGTTCTTATTTCCTTAGTAAGATATGTCCGTAATTTTTGAGCTTTAATGTTTTCAATATCATCTATATTTTCTTTAAGCGTGCTCAGTAAAATATGCTTGTCATAATCTGTTTTACTTATTTTGTGTAAACTTATATTAGGACTATTATCTAAATTATTATCAAAATCCAAATCTTTTTTGCTTATCCATGATATTAATATTCTCATAACATTTTTTTTATTTGCAAATATACTGTAAATAATTGACAG
>JAYEOP010000429.1 GCA_034723125.1 Bacteroidota bacterium
TGATTCTGTTTTGTATTTTATTTGGTAATAATAAATTCCTATTGGGCAACTTTTGTTTTTGAATTTTCCATTCCAGCCTTTATTTTGGTCATTTGATTCAAATATTTTTTCGCCCCAGCGGTTGTAAATTTGTAATTCAAAACTAAGTATTTCAGGAGCTACTACTGTAAATATTTCATTTACTCCATCATCATTTGGGGAAAAAGCATTGGGTATAAATATTTTTATTTCGCAATGGTTTGTAATTTTTATCGTATCACTATTGCTACAATTATTTTTATCCCATACTTTTACACTGTACAATCCACTTTCAAATATTTCTATTTTTTGTGAATTTTCTCCTCCCGGTTGCCATTCATAAAGAGTGTAAGTACCTGCATCAAGCCAAAATTTTTCATTAAGGCAAAGTGTTGTATCTTTTCCTAAAGTGGGTAAAGGTATTGGTTTTTCGCTGACTAAAATCGTATCAAAATTATTACAGGAATCTGTATAAATTTGCACGCTATAGACTCCTGCTTTGTTTACAATTATTTTTTGTCCTTTTTGTTGGGTGTTCCACAAATAGTTTGCACCTGGGTTTCCTGCATCTAATTCTATGCTTGTACCTGAGCAAAAAAATGTATCTTCAGCTAATACCATTTTTATAATGTTCAAACTTAAATGGACAATACTATCACAACCTAAATAATTTACAAAGGTGTCGATATAGTTGCCGGGCTTGTTAATTATTTTGTTACCAAATAAAAAATTACCTTCTTTACATAAAACTTTATTGTGAAAATTTTGTTTTTGCAAGATAGTAACTCTTATATTTTTACTTGTATCCGATTCAAAACAATTGCTTACAATACAGCTATAAATACCAGTGTCGCTTACTGTTGCACTCTTTATTATTAATATTGAATCTGTTTCTCCCGTTAGATTTATTGCGTTTTTTTGCCATTGGTAAGTAAATTCTCCTTTTGCATAAACTGTTAATTTTATTGGATAATCCTCGCATACTACTGTATCCTTTGTTTGAAATCTTACTGTTGGCAAGGGTTCACCTATTTTTAAATACATTGCCGTATCTCTTTTGCTACTTCCAAGATAAAGATAGTTGTCGTTGCTAATTGCCATGTGTTTTGCTCCCCACCAATTAAAGCCTGTGGGAAGTTGCTTGCTCCATAAAATGTTACCATAGCTATCAAGTTGATAAATAATATATTCATTTTTTGCTTTGTGTGGTTCTTTTCTGTAATTTTCAAATATAGTGTAAAGCCTGCCACAGCCATCAATGTAAGGCCATGATGCCCTGCCAGATGAATCAAAGGGAAAGTTTAGGCTTTGTTCATGAAGTAAATTACCTGTGCTATCGAATTTATAAAGTTTAAAGTTGTTAAAATATGGTCCTTTAATAGAACTACTGCTGTTGTAATTATCAATAAGATAAAAATAAGGCTTATTATTGGAAAAAGGACTTTTGTCTCTACGAACATCCATGTAATGCAACTTTATATTTAATTTCTTTTTCCATATTTGTTTGCCGCTAAAAGTCATTTTTCTTAAGATGCTTGGTTTTGTACAATGACAAGATGAACCAAGAGCAGTATCCATCCCCCATATCTCAATAAAACTCAGAGTGTCATCAAAGTATGCCAAGCGTTTTCCACAATTATTCCATTCCTCCTCAATAAACCATATTTTATTGTCGCTAATATTACCCCAATAATACATAAAACCTCCCGAATCTATTAGAGAACTATCTTTACGGTAATATTTTGATATCCAAATTGTATCCTGTTGATGATGAGTTAGAAGTATTGAATCCAGTATTTGCCAAAACGAAATACCTGATGACACGCAATGAACTTCTCCAATATTAAGGACTTTGTTATCAGTAAAAATAGCATTATTCATTTTTTGAATTTTGTTCAGACCACCTAATCCATAAGAATACTTTTTGCGGAAAAAATAATCCAAAGAATCAGGAAAATACAAAGTGTTTTGCAAACCGAAATAAACATCGCAATCAAAACCTCCAGTCAGGCGAGTACCGGAAATTCTTATACATTTTTTATTAGTCCATAAAAATTGATTAGATAACAAACCCATAGGACTAATCCATGAGTTAAGATAGGATATATCTTTACTGTTATTATT
>JAYEOP010000430.1 GCA_034723125.1 Bacteroidota bacterium
AAGCGTGATTGATATGAGAATATTTCCTTACTTTGCACCGAATTAAAACAAACTATCATGTTAATTAGATTTAATGTTGAGAATTTTCTGTCTTTTAATAAGAAATCTGAATTTTCACTTATAGCAAATAAAGAAAGAAGACTTTCTACCCATTATCATAAAGGAAAAGGAATAAATATTTTAAAGTCTGGAGTAATTTATGGTGCAAACGCTTCTGGAAAATCAAATTTTGTGAAAGCAATAGACTTTTCAAGAAGAGTAATAGTAAATGGAATAAACAAAATTAATCCGGTAAATTGTCATTACCGTCTGAAAGAAGGTAATAACTCCATGCCTACAATTTTTCAATATGAATTAAAATCAGGGGATAAGTATTATTCGTATGGATTTGCTGTAATATTAAAGGATAGTCATATAATTGAAGAATGGTTATATGAAATAGGACAAAACAAAGAGAAGAAAATATTTGACAGGTTTGTAAATAGTAAAAATAAACATGAGATTGATATTGCTATTAAATTAAGTTCAAAAGCAAAAAAAAGATTTGATGTGTATCGAGAGGATTTTCAAGATTCAGACAATCTTCTTTTTTTGAGTGAAATGAACAGAAAGAGTATTAACGATTTTAGTGAGGCTGTTGATTTCAAGAATGTTTTTAACTGGTTTAAAAAGAAACTTACTGTAGTATTTCCTAAATCCAAATATACAGGTCTGAATTTTATTGGTGATGACGATGAAATGTCAAAGACTTTTAATAGTTTTCTCAATGTTTTTCAAACCGGAATTCATAATGTAACATCTGAAGAAATAGATTTAGAAAGTTTCGATATACCAAAACAAATAAAAGAGGATTTAACAAAGAATATTGAAAAAGCGAAATCTATTATTTTTGAAATCAATGGAATCACATATTCTTTAAGGCAAAATAAACAAAATGAATATAAGGTTAAAAAAATAGGTTTAGAACATATCGATAATTTAGGAACTCCAATTGTTTTTGATATTGAAGACGAATCTGACGGAACGCAAAGATTATTTGATTTCATACCTGCATTACATGAAATGACAAAAACTGATTCTGTATTTATTATTGATGAACTTGACAGAAGTTTACATTCAAAATTAACATACGGAATCTTTGAAATATTTCTTGAATTAACAAAGAGTAATGAAAGTCAATTGATTGTAACAACTCATGAATCACTATTGCTGGACTTAGAACTATTACGTAGAGATGAAATCTGGTTTATTGAAAAAAATAAAAATGAGTCACGCTTATTTTCATTAGATGAATTTAAAGTAAGAAATGATAAAATAGTCCGAAAAGACTATTTGCTTGGCAGATATGGAGCAATTCCAATATTCAAGAGTTTTAAGAACTTAAATTTCTAGTTATGCCAGGTAGATTGAGGATTATAAATGAATTTGGGAAAAGGGCCATAGAATCGGGCAGCCAAAACACAAAAGAAGTTTACCTTATTTCAATAGCCAGTGAAGGCAAAACAGAGGAGCAATATTTTGATGGCATTCATGACTTAGATTCTTCTGAAATCATTAAGGTTGAAAGGCTTGTGAAAAGTGATAAAACAGACACGAAAAGCCATCCCAATCATGTGATTGACTTGCTCGATGAGAGAAAAGAATATTGGGAAGAACACGGTATTGAAGCCAATGAATTATGGATGGTGGTTGATAGGGACAGGCAAAATGTTAGTAAGGAACAATTAAACTCTATTATTGATAAATGCAAATTAGAGGGATATAATCTTGCATTATCAAATCCTACATTTGAATTTTGGTTACTCCTGCATATTACCGATTTACAAAAATATTCCGTTGATGATTTGCTCTGTAACGAAAAAGTAAATAAAACCAGACGTTTTATAGATAAGGAACTTTCACTTATTCTAAAAGGATATAGTAAAAAGAACTTGAAATTTGAAAGGTTTGAAGATGGAATAAATGATGCCATTATTCGTGCAAAGAAAATGCAAATTAGAAATGAAAATTTGATTGACGAATTAGGCACAAGTGTATGTTTGTTGGTTGAGAAACTAATAAAATAACGAAATGCCAATCAAGTAGGCGGCTGATCCGTACGAACCAGTATTCCTTCGTTAAACCTACGGTTATCC
>JAYEOP010000431.1 GCA_034723125.1 Bacteroidota bacterium
TTTCTAATTCCTCATTCCTCAATTCTCAATTTTTTATGAAGGCATTAAATTTGCTCAAAAATTCCACTTTAAAATTCAAATTTTATTCAATATAAAAAAGATAAAATATGACAAACTTACCATCATCTGATATAAGAGAACTAAATGAGAAAATCAAAAATGAAAGTTCCTTTATAAACCTATTAAACATGGAGCTAGGCAAAACAATTGTAGGTCAGAAACATATGCTTGAAAGTCTATTAATAGGAATTTTATCACAAGGGCATATTCTTCTTGAAGGTGTTCCCGGTTTAGCAAAAACACTTGCAATAAAATCTCTTTCTCAATGCATAGGAGCAAAATACAGCAGAATACAATTTACTCCCGACCTTTTACCTGCCGACCTCACAGGAACAATGATTTATAACCAAGCAAAAAATGAATTTATTGTAGAAAAAGGACCTCTTTTTGCAAATTTTATCCTTGCAGATGAAATTAATCGTGCACCTGCAAAAGTACAAAGTGCTTTGCTTGAAGCGATGCAAGAAAAACAAATATCAATAGGTAAAACCACTTTTAAACTTGATGAACCTTTTCTTGTAATGGCAACACAAAATCCAATAGAACAGGAAGGTACTTATCCTTTACCTGAGGCACAAATCGACAGGTTTATGTTAAAAGTGAAAGTTTCATATCCGAATAAAAAGGAAGAAAAATCAATTATGAGACAAAATATAACAGAGCTTCCTAAGAAAATAAATAATGTTGTAAAACCTGAAGAAATTCTAAAAGCAAGGAATCTTATCAATGAAATATATATGGATGAAAAAATTGAGAATTACATTCTTGATATTGTGTTTGCAACAAGAGAACCTGAAGAGCATAATATTTCAAAAATAAAAAATCTGATTAGTCATGGAGCATCACCAAGAGCAAGTATTTATCTTGCATTAGCATCACGTGCATTTGCATTCATCAAAGGAAGAGGATACGTTATTCCCGAAGATGTTCGCTCTGTTTGTCATGATGTTATGCGTCATAGAATTGGACTTACTTATGAGGCTGAGGCTGAAAATATTTTGTCAGAAGATATTATAAACGATATTTTAAACAGCGTAGATGTTCCTTAATATTTTATAAAATAATAATTTCTCAAATAAAAGCTAGTAACATTGGAAACCAACGAATTACTTAAAAAAGTAAGACATATTGAAATAAAAACAAAGGGTTTATCCAATCACTTTTTTGCAGGCGAATATCATTCAGCATTTAAAGGTAGGGGAATTTCTTTTTCTGAGGTAAGAGATTATCAGTATGGTGATGATGTGAGGTCAATTGATTGGAATGTAACGGCAAGAATGAATAGTCCTTTTGTAAAAGTTTATGAAGAAGAAAGAGAGCTTACTTTAATGCTTTTAATTGATGTAAGCCAGTCTGATTATTTTGGAACTCAGCAAATGTTTAAAAATGAAATGATGACAGAAATAGCTGCTGTTCTTTCATTTTCTGCCATTAACAATAACGATAAAGTTGGAGTAATTTTCTTTTCCGATAAAATTGAAGAATATATTCCTCCCAAAAAAGGCAAAAAACATATTTTAAGAATAATCAGGCAACTTTTAAATTTTAAACCCCAGAACACTAAGACAGATATTTCGGAAGCAATCAGGTATTTTAATAATATTGTTAAAAAACGTTCTATTGCTTTTTTAATGTCCGATTTTATTGACTCAAATTATGATAAAGCATTGCGAATAGCATCACGAAGGCATGATTTTACAGGAATTCATATTTACGATATCAGAGAAAAAGAATTACCTCCTGTTGGTTTCACTCGCTTTTATGACCCGGAAACAGGCAAGGCAATGTGGATTGATGCTGATAAAAAATCTGTAAGAAAAAACTATAGTGATTACTACAATTCGAATATTAATTATATGGAGAAATCTTTCAAAAAATGTGGTGCGGAATTGATAGATATTCAGACAAGTGAATCTTATGTTTCTGCTTTAATCAAATTTTTTAAGAAAAGGGGTAAACGATTTCAGTAATTTTACAAATTAGTTTTTAAAAAGCTATGAACAAAAAAACTACAACAATAATATTTTTAATCTTAAGTTTGTTTTTTAATTCTGCATTCGGTCAGCTTCATATTAAAACAGAAATAGATTCAGCTAATATCACAATTGGAGACTGGATTAATTACACTTTGACAATTGATCATTCAAAAAACATTGAGATTTTATGGCCTTCACTAATTGATTCACTTGGCTCATTTGAATTAGTTGAATTATCAGAAATTGATTCATCAAAAAAAGATGATAAAAGAACAAAAGAACAAAATATTACAATTACAAATTTTGATTCCGGACAACAAGTTATTCCGTCAATAATTATCCGTTTTAGAAACTATGGAGATACGATTTTTCAAATAGCAAAAACCGATACCTATATCATTAATGTTTCAACAATTGCAGTTGACACCTCAAAGTCAATAAAATCAATAAAAGCACCATTAAAAGTTCCTATTGCTTTTCGTGAACTCCTACCCTATTTAATTGGATTAATCGCATTGCTAATTATTGCTTTAACAATTTATTATTTTGACAGGAGAAGAAAAAACAAAACATTTTTGGGAATAAAACTAAAGCCTGAAATACCTCCGCATTTAATTGCAATAAGGAAGCTCAGAGAGCTTGAAGACAAAAAAGTTTGGCAAAAAGGTAATCACAAAAATTATCATTTTGAATTGTCCTTTATCATTAAAGAATACATGGAAAATATTTATAATTTTAATGCAACTGATTTAACAACACCCGAAATATTGAATTATCTATCAAAAGAAATTAAAGAAGGAGAGCTTTATAAAGAAGTAAAAGGATTTCTTGAATTATCCGATTTTGTGAAGTTTGCAAAAGTAATTCCTTTGCCTGATGAAAATGAAAAATGCTTAAAAGTTTCTTATAAATTTGTAAATGAAACTAAGCCTATTGAAGAAGAAGGTGAGAGATGAGAGATGAGGAATGAGAGATGAGAAATGAGAGGTGAGAGATGAGGAATGAGAGGTGAGAGATGAGAGGTGAGTTTATAGAAATAAAAAATAATTAATTTGGAATGCAAATACTAAACTCGCAATACATAACAGAGTAAGAACATTTTTTCAATATTTACAATCTATTTATTAATAATTTCATAATTTTGAAATATGCATATTTTTCGTATCCCTAAGTTTGTTTATGGAATTTACAAAAATTTTATCTGGGAAATTCCTTCAGATGAAAAGGTTTTATATCTCACTTTTGACGATGGACCAACAGAAACAGCAACAAAATGGATACTTGAAATTCTTGAAAAATATAATGCGGAAGCCACTTTTTTTTGTGTTGGTCAAAATGCAAAGAATAATCCTAAGCTTTTAAAAAGCATAACTGATGCAGGACATTCAGTTGGCAACCACACTTATAATCATTTGAATAATCGAGAAACAGATACTGACAAATATTTTGAGAATGTTGAAAAATGTGCAGAAATTATAAATTCCAAATTGTTCAGACCACCTTATGGAAGAATTTCTTCAAAACAAGCCACAAAATTACTTGATAATAAATACAAAATTATTATGTATTCTGTCCTGACAAACGATTTTGACACTGACCTTTTTCCAAATTTTATTTTGCAAAAAAGTATTAAACAAACAAAAACGGGAAGCATTGTTGTTTTCCACGATAGTATTAAAGCATTTGAAAACCTAAAATTTGTACTACCAAAATATCTTGAATACTTTTTTGAGCAAGGATATAGCTTTAAGAAAATTGTTGATAAGGATAAAATAAGTAATCCCCCTACGGAGAAAAATCCGTTGAGTTTTTCAGCTAACGAATGATAAAATAAAGGGTTGAAATGAACAAAATTGAGAACTATTAATTGACTGTAAATTAAACAATTAACTTTGACGTTAGTTGGAATATCTGCAGAAATCATTGTACGGAATATATACGGATAAATGTTTGCATGTTACGGAATATATACGTACATTTGCAGGAAAAAACAGTAAGCAATGAGAATATCAAGTGAAAATAAAGCAAGGTTTGATACAAGGTTATCAAAAGAACAAAAGGACTTTTTTGAAAGAGCGGCAATTCTTGGCGGTTATAGAAATCTTACTGACTTTGTAATATCGACTGTTCAAAAGAAAGCAAAAGAAATCATTCAAGAACGCGAGAGAATAATTGCATCAAAACGAGATAGCGAAATATTCTTCGATGCCATTACAAATCCGGACAAACCAAACAAGGAATTGTTTTCAGCAGCAAATGATTTTAATTCTTTATTTTCATAATGGAACAATTAACAGAGGTTCTCAACCCAATACACAGAAAAATGGAGTTTTCGTGTGGAAAGGATATTCTAGACAAATATCTTCATCAACAGGCTAATCAGGATATAAAAAGAAAACTTACAGTTTGTTTTGTACTAACAGATTCAGAAATCATAAAAGGATATTACACTATATCTAACAATAGTATATCTCAAGAAATTGTACCACCAAAATTAAGGAGAAAACTTCCAAATTCATACACTTCAATTCCAGTAACTTTACTCGGAAGATTAGCCATAGACAAGAAATTTCAAAGAAAAGGTATCGGTAAAATATTACTTATAGATGCATTAAAAAGGTGTTATATAATTTCCAAGAGTATTGGTTCTTTTGCAGTAATTGTTGACCCATTAGACAATGATGCTGAAAATTATTATGAGAAATTTGGTTTTATAAAATTACCTGATAGCGGAAAAATGTTTTTATCAATGATTACAATCAAGAGTTTGTTTAAATAAAATACTGTGCCCAAGTAGGTAAAGGGAAATTTCACCCATAAACCTCTCACAACTTGTTGTAAATGGCAAAAGTAAAATCACCAATTTTAGGTAATACCGAATCTGAGTTTCGTAATCGGCTACTATTCTAATAAAAACTCTTATAACCCCCGAACCCGGATAAACTGGAAAATAATAACCGCCACAGATTCACAGATTTTGAACTGCCTTTGGTTTTTGCTTTGTAAAAATTTATTCTAGTAAATTCCTTTTAATCTGTGAATCTGTCTTCGGCAGACGTAGTCTGTGGCAGTTTTTGTCCTTTATATATTTTCTGCCAAAAAAAACACGAATATTAGAAATAAGAGCCTAATGAATTAAAGAGTCAGGAATAATTTTATTACTCTCACAGGCATATTTATTAACTTTTTTATATTCCCTTAGTTTGCCTTTAAGTTCAACAAGTTTTGATGGATCATTTTGTGGAACAAGCCCAAAATGAGGAGTAATTGAATATAAAATATTATTTGAAAGAAAATATCTTCCATCAAGATAATCGTCAATAGAATTTTTTGTACGCATAATTGGTAAGGAGTGAACATTTCTAAATTGTTTAGTAAAATCAATCCCTGTGCTAAGCCATGGAACAACATTTGGAAAATCTAAGCCATAAGTAAATTTAAGAAAGGATAAAAGCGTAGGTGTTAAATCTCTATGTGTTGAAATCGAAGAAAATTTTTCTGCTTTTTTTAATAAAGGAGAATATATAAAAAACGGAACATGATATCTATCAATCCTTGATGAATGAGGTATTGGAATCATTCTATGATCACCTGTTATAATAAAAATTGTATTATTAAAATCATCACGTTTTTTAAATTCATTAAAATAATATCTTAGTGCATCATCTGTATAAAGAATACAAGAATAATTTTCTTTATATGTTCTATACTTATTTTTTTCATTTTCAAAAAGTTTCATTCTAC
Organism: Bacteroidota bacterium; assembly: GCA_034723125.1. Classification (NCBI taxonomy): domain Bacteria; kingdom Pseudomonadati; phylum Bacteroidota; species Bacteroidota bacterium. Next base: position 5,781 of record JAYEOP010000431.1, read on the forward strand.
TAAGTTTCCTTTCAAATTGTTTATAATATTTTTCTTGATTTAGAATTTTGAAAGGGTCATGAAGAGAAAGAGTCATAAAAATTTCAAGATAAGGTTGACGACTATTTTTCAAAGTTTCAAGAGTGAATTTATATGCTTCTAAATCACCATATCCCCAAGACATTTTACTGTTTGTACTTGGCATTCTTTTATATTTTGAAGAGAAATCATTTTCATCAATAATTCTATCTATTTTTTGCCTTTTAAAAAATATATTCATATTATCAAATTCACTATGTCCGCCATAAATAAATCTAGAATAATAACCGTTATCTTTTAATAAACTTATCATTGACAAATGATCAGGCATATTCACACCCAACTCCAGAAATCCTTTATTACTTGTTGGTGCAGAAGCAAAAAGAGCAGGAAAAACAGCAAAGGTTCTTCCGCCTGTACTTAAAAAATTCTCCCAGTACAAGCTATGCTTTTGTAATGAATCTAAAAAGGGAGTAAAACTTTTAAGGTATGCATTAGGTCCACTGAAAGCTCTTGCAAGACTTTCTACAATTATTATAACAATATTAGGTGGGGAATTTGAATCAGTAATTTCAAAATATTCTCCTAAGGTATTTGTACTGTCTTCATATCTTAAAAATGGAAATTCTTTATTTATTTTATTATAAATCCCTTCTTTTAAATTACTCTTTGAGCTTCCTTTATTACTATAATTATTTACATAAGCAAATTGATCTTTACGTTTCTCCTTATATATCTCATGACTCTGATATACTAAGTAATTCACTTTATTTATAACAATAAAATATTCAACATCTTTAACAAAGTTATATGGTTTTGGTGTAAGTTTTCCATAAAAAATTACTGACAAAAAACTAATTGACCAGAAAGTAATATAAACAAACCTTCGAGCTTCAATTTTGTAAAATATCCAAATAAGAAAAATAAATAATCCAATAAATAAGATTAAAGGTAAAAAAGTTGAAAAGTTCATCTCTACCGATGCATTTACTGTTTCAATAACTTCTTGTTTTGAGTAACCAAAAATATCTTTCCCAAGTGGAATTAGTAGATTAATAAAATATTGTGAAAAAGAAACATAAATAATTGTCAACAAAAATATTACAGCAATTAGAAATCCTGTACCCAATTGTTTTTTTATATTAAATAATATTAAATACGGAATAAGAAAAATAAAAGATAGCTGAAAAATAAAAACTAAATCATAAAGGAATCCTGTTAGTTCCAATCCAAAACTACCTGACGGAAGGTTATGACTTGCAGAAATTGAAATGTATTCAAATATACGAATAATAAAAAATAAGGAAAGCAAAACTAAAATTAATGAAATAAACTTCATTCCTGCAACATCAATATGTAAAGGCATAAATTGCCTTTTGCTATTTTTAACTATTTTTTTCTTTTTTACTCTTTGCTTCTTTTTCTTCATACTAAATAAGCATTGCACTCATATTTTTATTAAAATGAGTTTGAAATTGTTAGTTTATCGCCTGTATGTACAAGATTATAAGTTCTAAGCGGATATTTTGCAGGTCCATGCATTACAGTTCCATCCATTTGAAACCTTGAATCACAACAATCCCCTTCTTCCTTACCACATTTGATAAAAATTCCTGAATCATCAACATAAAGTACAGAGCATTCTTTTAACGGCTCATAAGTACAAGTTCTTTCAATAGCAATATATGTATCGTCATAATAATGAACAATTAACAATCCGTTATAGCCCTCATTATCAATATATACATAGCCTCCTGCATGAACGAGATTATTGAACTGAGGAAGATTTAGATTTATTTCATAATTAATGTAAACATCAGGAATATTATGATAAGTCTCATCATCATTACAATTAGTAAATAAAATAATTAAAAATAATAAAGGTAAAATTAATGTTTTATATCTTTTATTTAAAAAAAAACTTTTCATACTTAGTTTCTAAACAATTTGTAATATGTTGATATTATAAGCTTCAAAGGTAAGAAAAATATTTTGATTGTATTAAATTTGTAATTTTGTAATTCGTTAAAAAAACTTAATTAACAATCAAATAAACAGATAAATAATCAAATATATGAGAGTACATTTTATTTCAATAGGTGGAAGCATAATGCATAATCTAGCAATAGAATTACAAAACAATGGTTTTGAAGTAAGTGGTTCTGATGACGAATTTTTTGAACCATCAAAAAGCAGATTGCAAGAAAATGGACTATTACCAAATAAAAAAGGCTGGAATACAAATTTAATAACTAAAGAAATTGACATTGTTGTTTTGGGAATGCACGCAAAGTCTGATAATCCTGAATTGAAAAAAGCCATTGAACTAGGTTTAAAAATACAATCTTTCCCTGAATTAATTTATCAAAACACTAAAGAAAAAACTCGTGTAGCAATTGCCGGAAGTCATGGAAAAACTACAATTACATCAATGGTTATGCATGTTCTAGCAAAAACTTCAAAAGATTTCGATTACCTTGTAGGAGCAAAACTAAAGGGTTTTGAAAATAGTGTTAAATTAACAACCACCGCCCCAAACATCATACTTGAAGCTGATGAATATTTGAGCTCTGCAATTGACAAACGACCAAAATTTTTATGGTATAAACCTCAGATAACTTTAATAAGTGGTATTGCATGGGACCACATGAATGTTTTCCCAACTTTTGAAAACTATAAAAAACAATTTATTGATTATATAGAAAGCCTTCCCCTGAATGCAGTATTAATATATTACAAAGGCGATAAATTGCTTAATAAAATTGTAAATCAATTTAAAAACTTTAAAAAAATACCCTATGATTTTCCTGATTACAAAGCAGAAAATGGAAAGTTCAAATTAGAAACAAAAAATGGATTTCTTGAGTTGAACATGTTTGGCAGTCATAATCTTTTAAACCTTGAAGGAGCACGATTAGTGTGTGAGCAACTTGGAGTAAACAATGATAAATTTTATAAAAGTATTGGTGATTTTCAAGGAGCAGGCAAACGTTTAGAAGTAATTTATAAATCGGATGACTTAACAATTTTTAAGGATTTTGCACATTCACCATCAAAAGTAAAAGCCACCATAAAAGGAATTAAAGAACAATATCCCGAACGGAAAATAATTGCCTGCCTTGAGTTACATACTTTCAGCAGTTTAAACAAAGATTTTATTCCTGAATACAAAAACACTACAAATGATGCTGATGAAATATTTGTTTTTATAAATGAAGAAGCAGTAAATCTGAAAAGATTAGAATTAATGTCTGCTGATGAAATTCAAAAAGCATTTAATAATCCCAATATTGAAGTTTTCTTTGACATTAATAAACTTGATAAACGGATAGGAAAATTGAATAAAAACAATTCTATTATTCTACTGATGAGCTCAGGGGATTTCAAGAAATGGGATTTAATACCAAATTAACATCATGTCAAGCATAATATTTCGTTACAAGATTTGTTGTTTTTTACTAAGCAAAAAGCAACTTTAACTTAGACTTATACCAAGTTGTGTTCAAAGCTACCAATATAATTCGTTTCTTTTTTGCTTGTATTTCTTTATAAAATCTTTCCATAGCTATTGCTATGCAAAGATTTTATGCATCATTCAAACAAAAAATAATTCAAATTCTAAATGATACATTTGAACGCAACTTGGTATTA
>JAYEOP010000432.1 GCA_034723125.1 Bacteroidota bacterium
AAAGATAATAAACAATCTGACTGCGTTAAAATTTTTCTCAATAGCTACGGCTATTCAGAAAAATTTGTGCCTTGCATCTTATTCATTATCTTTGTTTCTTAAAAGAAATGTATTTATAGAACCTCCCATAAATTAAAAAATATGAAAAGCAAAGATTTAAATAGTAAATTTTTAAAATTTGTTGAACAAAACGGATTGATAAAAAAGGATTGCAAAGTCCTTGCTGCTGTAAGTGGTGGTGCGGATTCTGTTGCTATGTGTAATTTGTTTTTTACAAATAATATCAATTTTGAAATTGCTCATGTAAATTTTAAACTAAGAGGAGAAGACTCCGAAAAAGATGAAGCATTTGTAAAAGAGCTTGCATTAAAATACAACACAGTTTGTCATGTAATTTCGTATGATACAAGGAAGTATGCATCACAAAATAAATTATCAATTGAAATGGCAGCACGCAAACTAAGGTACGATTGGTTTGAAAAACTTTGTAAGGAAATGAATTTTGATAAAGTTGCAATTGCTCATCACCAAAACGATAATGTTGAAACAGTTTTGTTAAATCTTGCAAGAGGCTCCGGGATAAAAGGAATGAGAGGGATTTTGTCAAAATCAGAAAAGATTATCAGACCGCTTTTGTTTTTGAAAAGAAAAGATATAGAAAAATATTTGGAAGAAGATAAACTAGCTTTTAGAATTGATAAAACCAACTTTGATACTGAAATAAAAAGGAACTTTGTAAGATATAAAGTTATTCCTGAACTAAAAGAATTAAATCCCAATGTAGAGGAAACTATTTCAAAAAGTGTGGAAATATTTAAAGAGTATGAAAATTTTATTAATAGGCAAATAGAAATAATAAAAAGCAAAATTCTGAAAGTTGAGAAAGATATTATAAAAATTAGTATTGATAAATTAATTAAGTATGAAGATAAAAAGCTTATTTTATTTGAAATTTTAAATGATTACGGATTTAATAATTCTGATGTTTTGGATATTATTAATTCTTTGAATGAGGAATCAGGGAAAAGTTTTTATTCAGTAAATTATGTTCTTGTAAAAGACAGAGAATATTTGTTGCTTTCTAAAAAACAATCTCAGCAAGAGGAAGAAAAAAGTTTTGATATTAATACAATAGAATTAGAATTTGAAGATAGTATTTTTAAGATTTCTAAAATAAGAAATGATGAGATTGATGATTTGAAAAATCCTTCTATTGCATATTTGAATTCAGAAAAAATTAAATTTCCATTAAAAGTAGGACATTGGCAACAAGGTGATTACTTTTATCCTTTTGGAATGAAAACAAAGAAAAAATTAAGTGATTTTTTTATTGATGAAAAATTTTCTCTACTCGAAAAAAACAAAATATTAGTTGTAAAGTCAGCTAATGAAATAGTGTGGGTCGTAGGAAAAAGAATTGATGATCGTTTTAGAATAGATAAAAATAGTAATGAAATTATAAAAATAATTGTTAGATAAAAATAATGAAAATGATGAAAAAATTAAGTTTAGTTTTAGTGGCTTTAATGCTAATTACCTTGGTTGAAACAGCAGATGCACAAAGTGAATTTAAAATTGTAAAAGAAGTAAAAACAACCTCAGTAAAAAATCAGCAACAGGCGGGAACATGCTGGGCTTATGCTACAATTTCTTTTCTCGAAACAGAACTTTTGAGGATGGATAAAGGTGAATTTGATCTTTCGGAAATGTATGTTGTAAATAAAGCATATCAGGATAAAGCAAAAAACTATGTACGCTTACATGGAAATGCTGTTTTTAGTCAAGGTGGGCAAGCTCATGATGTTACTAATGCAATAAAAATAAGTGGTATTATTCCTGAGAAGAATTATCGAGGATTGAATTACGGAACAGAAAATCACATTCATAGCGAGATGGAAGCAGTATTGAAAGGAATGCTTGAAAATATTGTTAAAAATAAAAACAAAAAACTTACAACTGTTTGGGATGATGCTATTGAGGCAGTCCTAAATGTTTATCTTGGCGAAATTCCCGAAAAAATTGAATACAAAAATAACAAGTTTACACCTATGGAATTTACCAAAGAGATAGCTTTGAACATGGATGACTACATTGAAATAACTTCCTATACTGACCATCCTTTTTATGAAAAATATGTTTTAAAAATTCCCGATAATTGGTCAAGCGATTTGTACTACAATGTTCCTCTTAATGAATTGATGGATATAATGGAATATGCTATCACAAAGGGTTATTCTGTTTGTTGGGATGGTGATGTTAGTGGAAATTTTAAAAGGAGAGAGGGTTATGCAACATTAGAAAATGAAAAGGAAATAACTCAGGAAATACGTCAGGAATATTTTGATAATTACACAGCTACTGATGATCATTTGATGCATCTCACAGGAATTGCAAAAGATGAAAATGGTAAAAAATATTTTAAAACAAAAAATTCATGGAGTGCAAATTCCAAATATGATGGTTATTGGTTTATGTCTTTTCCTTTTGTAGAGTTAAATACTGTAGCGATAATGATTCACAAAGATGCATTGCCAAAAGGGATTAAGACGAAGTTAGGACTTTATTAAATTAAAATAAATATTTATGGAATTTGTAAAAAAACTATCTGAGATTTTAGTTGAGAAAGAAAAATCTTGGCTTGAATTTTTAACGGAAGTTGTTGGCTTGGGTTTATTGTTAGGATATTTCTGCTATGGTTTTTTTTACAAACAATTTATGATTCATGAAGCAAAGTTGCTACTGTTTTACCTTTATCTTTTTTATGTATTAATATTTTTGCCAATACGAATTCTATATTTTAAAAATGCAGCTAGCTTTAAGCTATCATTGATGTTTGCTTTGCTTCTAAGATTTTTTTACAACATTATTAATTGGGGAAGAAAAGATAAAGAACTTAAGATATTTGAAAATGAAAAAGAAAAAATCTCTTTTCTCTTTTTTGTGATACGCTTAATCTTTATTCCTGCAATGTTAAATTTTTTTGTTGAGTATTTGATATTGCTGGTTGATTATATTTCTTTACCAACTTTTTCTTTAAGTCTTTTAATTACTAAAAATTACTTCTTTGTTTTTTTGTCAGCAATTTATGTTGTTACCGATACTTTTATTTTTTCTTTTGGATATATAGTTGAGGATAAAAAATTCAACAACAGCATAAAATCAGTTGATAAAACGGTTTTGGGTTGGATTGCTGCTTTAGCTTGTTATTTTCCTTTTATTCTGCTTACAATTAAGCTGTTACCTATGTATGCTATGACTCCGGAATTGGCAGTAGAAAATACATTTTTTATAAGCGAAAGAATCACAACAATTCTTTTTGTGTTAATTTTAATAATGTATTTTGCAAATCTTTCTTCAACAATTTCACTCGGTGCAAAATGTAGTAATTTAACAAACAGAGGTATTGTAACAAGAGGTGCATTTAAAATTGTCAGACATCCTGCTTATTCGTCAAAAATAATATCATGGTGGTTATTGACTTTGCCTTTTATGAGTATGAAAGTATTTATTGCAATGATTGCTTGGACAATAATTTATATTTTACGTGCTTACACTGAGGAAAAACATTTGGAGAAAGATTCAGATTATTTAAAATACAGAAAGAAAACAAAATGGTTGTTTGTACCATATCTGATTTAAAAAAAAACGAATAAATTATTTTCTCATTTTGAGATATAAATATTATATTTGGGAGAAGTTGAACTAAGGAAAATTTTGTAAATTACTCAATAGCAGGCAGTAACTAATATTGCTTGAAATTTGTAAATTAAATATTTTATAATTTATAAAATATTTATTGTTAAGAAGAAAAAACTATTAACTTTGTACTTAAAAAGCAAGATAACTAATCGCTACAAATGAAGAAAACTGTTCATAAAATATATTTTTTAATTGTTTTAATATTAATACCAGTATTGCTATTTGCTCCACCAGCCGGTGGATGGAATCCCGGTAATACAGATCCAACCGTACCTATTGATGGTGGTTTTGTATTTTTACTTCTATCCGGAATATTTTATGGAGTCAAAAATTACCTTAAATCAAAAAGAAACAAATAGATTTCCCTTCTCAAAAAAATCACTAAAAAATTCAAGTCAATTTTATTATTAACTCAAGTTTCGCATTTGAATATAAAGAATTGATATTCGGAAACTTATTAAATGTCGAGTTGGGCTAAGTATCCATTATTGTGATGAACTATAAATAGTGCCTCTTAGAAAACTATTCATTTTAAAAATAACAAATCTCAAACATCAAAAAACAAATAATTCTCAATAACCAATTATCTAATATTCAAACATTTTGAAAAATTGGAATTTTATTATTTGGTGTTTATTTGTCATTTGAAATTTGTTATTTGGTGTTTTCTTAGAAAGACTAAATAGTATAATAATTCCATAATGAATTGTTTCATACTTTGTGATTCTTAGTGTCTTAGAATATTCGTGGCTAATTATCAATATCTTGCCACAAAGGCACCAAGGCACAAAGTTACACTAAGAAAAAATACATAATATATCAGTCAGATAATAAATATATGCTGAGCGGTAATAAAAGTGTTTTGCTATACCGTGTAAACGAGTAATAACCAATACGTTAAACATAGTGCCAAAGCTCAAATTATGACCAGCCGAAGTATATGTTAGCACACAGAATTATTATGCGAAACTTGAGTTATTAATCTTCTGAAAATTCTACAAGCATTTTTCTATAAGAGTTAAAAATATTTGCTCGTGAAACAAAACCGAGGTATTTGCCTTTGTCAACTACAGGTAAATTCCAGTGCCCCGAACTTCTGAACTTTGCCATTACAATGTCTAAGCCGTCTTCTGTTGTTACCGAAATATGTGGGTCTATCATTAAATCTTTCACGAAAATTTTGTCATATTTGCCTTGGTCAAACATTATATTACGGATATTGTCAAGAGGAATAAGACCAAGATAATTACCCTTTTCATCAATAACAGGAAAAATATTTCTGACAGATTTTTTGATTACATTTACAAGATATCCAAGTGTATCATTAGGACGAACAGTAATAAAGTTAGTTTCAACAACATCATTAACTTTTATAAGTTTTAATATTGTTTTATCTTTATGATGAGTTAATAATTCACCGCGTTTTGCCAATTGAATTGTGTAAACAGAATTGCTTTCAAAAAGTCGTATTGTTGTGTATGAAACTGCTGCTGTTATCATTAGAGGGACAAATAATTGATAGCCTCCTGTAATTTCAGCGATAAGAAAAATTGCTGTTAAAGGAGCAAAAAGAACTCCTGCAATTGTGCCTGCCATTCCTACAAGAGCAAAATTACTTACCGAAAGGTCTTTTATGCCAAAGTATTGTAAGATTTTTGCAAAAGTAAAACCCAAAGTAGAACCCATAAAAAGTGTAGGAGCGAAGATACCACCTATTCCACCTGCTCCAAAAGTAATAGATGTAGCAACAACTTTTAAAAAAATCAGCAATATTAAAAATCCGAAAACAACATACATATTATCTTGGAACTCTGAGAACATACTATTTTCCATTACTGATTTGTAATCTCCCTTTAGTAAGGAATTTATAGTTTCATAACCTTCGCCATATAATGGTGGAAGAATGAAAATAAGAATTCCAAGAGCAATACCGCCAACGAGAATTTTTACTTGCCACTTATTTATTCTTTCAAAATATGAGCGAATTTTCATGTACATGCGAGTAAAATGAGTTGAGATAAGTCCTGTAAAAATTCCAAGAATTACAAAAAATGGGATATCATTGAATAAAAACTCATCTTGAAGAGTAAAATGAAAAAGTACATCTCTGCCAAGGAAAAAATATGAGGTTAGAGCTGCTATTGAAGATGCAATTAATAACGGTACCAAAGAAGACATTGTTAAATCCAGCATGATAACTTCAATGGCGAAAATTATTCCTGTAATAGGAGCTTTAAAAATTGCAGACATAGCTCCGGCACTTGCACAACCTATTAAAAGTATTTTTGTTTTATAACTCATTCGGAAAAGACGACCGATATTGGAGCCAATTGACGCACCTGTTGCTACTGTAGGTCCTTCTAATCCAACAGAGCCGCCAAAACCCACAGTAAATGCACTGGTTATTATTGAGGAAAACATATTGTGCTGTTTCATAATTCCATTTTCTTTTGAAATTGAATAAAGCACTGCCGGTATTCCATGATTTACTTTCCTACGAATGATAAATTTGATGAATAAAACAGCGAAAAATATTCCTATTACGGGGTAAGCAATATATAAATAATTTCCAAAATTAAAAATCTCATTCTTTATAAGTTCTTGAATAAAATGCACTGAATTTTTTATAACAACAGCCGCAAGACCGCTTGTAAGTCCTATTACAGCACTTAAAATTAAAATAAAATGCTGGTCAGGGATGTGTTTTAATCTCCAAATTATAAGTGGTTTTATGTATTTTTCAAAATGCATATTCTCTTTACTCTCAACTTATCAGTTTTTTTTACGAGGGGCAAAGTTAGAAAGTATTGATTTAAAATAAGTATTATTAAGTAAAAACAAAATTAACATTAAAAATAATGCTGAGTACGAAACAAAAAAGGCAAATTTAACCATTCGATTTTGATAAATAAAAACAATTTTACTTTCTCCTGCTGGTATTTTTGTTGAGATATAAACATGGTTAGATGTAAAATGTTTTGTTTCTTTTCCATCAATTAATACTGACCATCCCGGATAATTGCTTTGAAGTAATGTTAAAACTTGAGGAGACTTACTAATTACGATTGCTTCAATTTTTGTTGGTAAAAAACTTGTAATAAAAACTGTATCTGTTGGAGTATGTCTGAGTTTATCCTTCGATAATTTTTTATAAATATTTTCATTTATAAAAAGGTCGCTCTGAGAATAATCTTGCTGTTGTTTTATTGTTTTATTAGAAAATATTTGTGAAGATAAATAAAGAGGGTAGTTGTTTAGAACAGCATTTTTTAATTTAGGAAAAGAATCGGATAAGTAGAGGAAAGGGTCAAGAACAAAAGAACTAAATCCTTCATAAGATATTTTTTTATGAAAAGTGTTAGTGTTTCGCCAAACAGGTAGAAAAGCTCCGGAGATATCACTATTCTCAATTACTTTTTTGCTTTGTGGAATTGGAAATCCTTTAGGAAGGTTTTTTATTTTATTGTGTAATTTCTGTGGGCTTTTTACAGAAACGCCTGTGTAGTGAATATTTAGTTGAACTGAAATAAACATTTCAATTATTACGATAATCATTATTGTTTTAACCAAATTTTTATTTTTAAGCAGTGAAAACATAAAAATACTGATTAAGATAAATTGAATAAAACTATGAATGAAGATATGCTCTGATAAGGTTGAACTTTGCATCATTTCCTTAAATCCTAAGTGTGTGTTAAGAAAACTAAGTTCTTTTATTGAAATTTTTGTGGCGGAAAAAACAAAAAGAAAAGCAAGAGTAATCCAGAACCCCAAAGTTATTCCAATAATAATTTGGCGATTTGAATTTTTGTGTTTAAAAAAATCAGACATTGATTTAGCTGCAAGAATAATAAATGTAAGAATAGTAAATAAGCTAAAATAACTTGGAGAGCGAAAAAGGTTCATCATCGGAATGTGTTTATAAAGAAACATTCGCAAAGGAGTGTATTCTCCAAAAGCAACAAAAAGACAAAAAACACCCCATAAAGCAAAGAGAATAAAAATGCCTTTCTTTTTTTGGAATAAAGAATAAATAAAAAATATGAGAAAGATTATCCCAAAGAAAATATTTGTCATTGAGATATCAGTATTGAAAAATGATGGGTTTTTTATTGCTGAAAAAGGAATTAGTAATGAGATTAATGATTGAGGAGAAAGTGGGCAAACTAAAGCTACTTCGGGAGGGATATTTCTTAAGCGTGAAGCAAAGGGAGCAACTTGAATTAGTGAAACAATAATTACAGTACTTAAAATTGCTGTTGACAGAAAAAAGATGAAATTAGTTTTTATGAGGAGACGAATATTTTTGTAATCCTTTGATAGAAAGTGAGAAATAATTTCAAATAAAAATATTAGAAGAAGAAAATATCCGAAAATTATAGTGAATGTTTGATAGCCGTTTGAAATGAGTAAAAACATAAAAAATGCAGATTTTAATGCATCAAGAATATTATGACTTTTATTCATTTTTAAATAAAACAGTAAAATATAAGGTATCCAAGTTGCTGAAATAATTGCAAACATAGCTTGTGCATGCCCTACAAAAAAACCTGATGTCATGTAAACAATCCCTGAAAGTAAAGCTATATTTTTTGAGACATTTAAAAAAGATGTCAATTTAAAAACACCAAAACCTGCAATGAAAATGTAGAAAGTAAACAGAAAGTGTAAAGTATAGTTGCTGTAACCGAAAATTGAACCGATTAAAAGTGTTTCCGGATACCAAAGGGGATATTGCATATCAGCATAAATTGGAATGCCTGTAAATTGGTAGGGATTCCACAACGGGAGATGCCCGTTTTGTAAGCATTCACCAATAAAATAGCGAAAAGGTAATACAGCATCAATCATATCCCATTTAAGACAAAATCCTAATGAAGAAATTTGCCAATAAAAAATAATCGCTACAAAAAGGAGTATTGATGCAGGGTTAGTAAAATATTTTTTTATTGAGTTTAATCTTTTCAAAACATTAGAATTTGCAACAAAAGTATTACTTTTGCGGGAACTTAAGATGTAAGTTAAAATTATTAAATTTACATTTTTATTTTTTTTAATGCATTGGAACAAAGAGGTTGAAAATTATTAATAAAATTAAAATTTATTCTAATTGTTTAATAAAAGAATTCTTATCTTTGCACCCCAAAAATAGAAAAGTATGTACGCAATAGTTGACATAGTAGGACATCAATACAAAGTAGAAAAGGACCAAACCTTATTTGTAAATAGATTAAAAGGTGAAGAAAAAGAAAAAGTAGAATTTTCTGATGTTCTTTTAATCGATAATGACGGAAAAGTTAAAGTAGGAACACCTAATGTAAAAGGTGCAAAAGTTACTGCTACTATTCTTGAACATTGTAAAGGTGATAAAATAATCGTTTTTAAGAAAATAAGAAGAAAAGGTTATAAAGTAAGAAATGGACACAGAGATTATTTATCAAAAATTCAGATAACAGATATTAAATAATTAATAGTTATGGCTCATAAAAAAGGAATGGGTAGCTCCCAAAACGGTAGAGAATCACACAGTAAAAGACTTGGAGTTAAATTATTCGGTGGTCAGTTTGCCAAAGCTGGTAGTATTATAGTTCGCCAAAGAGGAACAAAACATCATGTTGGAATAAATACCGGTCTTGGAAAAGATCATACAGTATTTGCAAAAATTGATGGAATTGTTGAATTTAGGAGAAGGAAAAACAACAGATCATTTGTTAATATTATTCCTGTTGAGCA
>JAYEOP010000433.1 GCA_034723125.1 Bacteroidota bacterium
TTTATTTAAATAATAAAACTAAATGCAGAACTGATTAATATTAATCGGAATAATAAAGTAATTTTACTCTTGACATTTTATCTTTTAATCCTATTTGTTTTGCTGAATATTTTGAGATTTTAATTATTTCTTTTGAGCCTTTAGGTAAATTACCAACAACTTTAACGAAAGTTGATTTTTCAGTTATTTGGCTTGTTATTTTAATGATTGTTCCTAATGGAGCATTCTTATGTAATGCTAAACTTTTCTTTGTTCCAAATGTTTCGTCATTTATCCAAGTAACTATTCCATCTTCAATTCTTTCATTAGGATTTATTATTTTGTTATCATTTTCAGTAATCTTTGTATTTTCCTTTTCAGTATTTTTTTGGATTTTATTCTCAATTTTATTTTCTGTTTTGTAATAATCTTTTGCTAAAACAACTTTGTTGATATATTTAATTATTATGATATTATCTCCCTCATGAATGCTGTTTCCTGTTAGCTTGTTCCATTTTTTAATATCAGTAACTTTTACAGCATATTTTTGAGAAATCTGAAATAATGTTTCCCCTTTTTTTACTCTATGATCTATTCCTTTTTCTACCTTTATTACTTTGGTAAGTGGTATAAAAACAATTTGGTTAATATCAAGGCTATTAAGAGTGTCGCCATTTGCTCGTTTTATTTGGTCAACAGAAATATTATATCTTCGGCTAATAGCATATAACCCTTGTCCTGCTTCAACTTTGTGTAAAATATATTTATCGCCTTTCACTTTTATAACACCTACAGAATCAACAAAAGCATTTGAACTATTAAATACAAATACTAATAAAACTAAAATTAAGATTTTTTTTATTTCCATATTACTAATGTTCTATAAAAAACTAAATCATGCATTTCTTTTACGAATCAAAGGTAATTAAAATTAAAATTGATACTGAAAAAATTGTTCCACATAATTGTGGATTTCAGTTTGTCTATGTAGAGTTTTCTAAGAGACACTATTTATTTGAATACAAAATAACAATTATTCTTATTAGCGTATTTGCGGCAATAACAAATCAATAATCAAAAGAATATTTTGTAACAAAAATGTAACAAAAATGAAATTTTATTGAAATATCATTGATTCATCTTTGCGAGTGAAAAAATATCTTTAATTAAATTAGAATGAAAATTAAAAAACTAAGTTTAACATTCTTTTTATTAACTTTTATTAGTACAGCTGTTTTTAGTCAGATTAACAATGATGATTTTAAACCTTCGGGTAAAGCATTTGCCAAAATCTTTTCTAATTTTCACAGTTCATTTTCTGATAAAGAAAATTTTAATACATTTGAAATTACACGTAGCTATTTTGGTTATAGCTATCAAATGAGTAAAAATATATCAGCAAAAGTAACATTGGATGTTGGAAATCCTGCTTCCGGTAAGTATGAGCAAATTGCTTTTCTTAAAAATGCGTTGATCAATTATGATGATGATAAGTTTTCAGTAAATTTTGGACTTATAGGTATGTCTCAATTTAAAATTCAGGAAAAAGCTTTTGGATACAGATATATTTATAAATCTTTTCAGGATGCTTATAAATTTGGACCTAGTGCTGATTTGGGTTTAAATGTAAAGTATAAAATTCATAAATTTATAAGCGTAGATGCTACAATATCAAATGGTGAAGGTTATAAAGAAGTTCAGGCAGATTCAACTTTCAAAGTAGCTTTGGGTCTTTCTCTTTATCCTTTCAAGGGTTTAACTCTTAGGGGATATTATGATTATTTGAAAAATGATGAGGCACAATCAACTTTAGCAATATTTTTAGGATATAAAAATAAAAATGTTTCTTTTGGTGCTGAATACAATATTCAGGAGAATAATAAAATGATTGAAAATCAGGATTTTTCAGGATATTCTGCTTTTTCAACTTATAAGATAAATGATAAAATTAAAATATTTGGCAGGTATGATAAACTTGAATCTGTAAAAATTGGAAATGCTACTGACTCTTGGAATATTATGAAAGACGGACAGTATATTATTGCAGGATTGGAATATGCTCCTTTAAAAGGTGTAAAAATATCACCAAACTATCAAGGATTTATTCCTGACAAAAGCGGAGAATCAAATATTTCCAGTATTTATATGAATCTGGAAGTGAAGTTTTAAATGAAAATAGAGAGAATTTGTAAAAATAAAAAACGAAAAAATAAACAATTAAAAAAACAAAATTATGAAAAAATTAGCAACATTATTAATTAGTGCAGTAATACTTTTAACTGCTTGTAATAACTCTGATAATAAGAGTGAAAACAAAGAAAATGAAAAAGTAACGCTAACAGCAGCAGGAGCGACTTTCCCTATGCCATTTTACAATATGGTTTTTAAGCAATACACAAAATCAACAGAAATGCTTCTTACTTATGGAGGAATAGGTTCAGGTGGTGGAATCAGAAGTTTGAAAGACAAGATTGTTGACTTTGGTGCAACAGATGCTTTTCTTTCTGATGAACAAATGAAAGATTTGCCTGCTGAGATTGTGCATATTCCTACATGTCTTGGTGCAGTGGTTTTGGCTTATAACTTAGAAGGTATTGAATCTATCAAATTGACAAATGAATTGATAGAAGGAATTTTTATGGGAGAAATAACAAGATGGAATGATGAAAAAATTGCAGAAAACAATCCGACTATTGATTTACCAGATACAAAAATTACAGTAGTTCATAGGTCTGATGGTAGTGGAACAACTTTTATTTTTAGTGATTTTATGAGTAAGATTAGCAAAAAATGGAATGAAAATGTTGGAAGAGGAAAATCATTAAAATGGCCTACAGGACTCGGAGCAAAAGGAAATCCAGGTGTTGCAGGAACTATTAGTCAAACAACAGGAGCTATTGGATACATTGGTTCTGAGTATGCATTTGCACAAAAAATACCAGTTGCATTATTGCAAAATAAAGCAGGTAATTATATTGAAGCATCAATTGAGTCGATTAGTAATGCTGCAAAGGGAGAAATTCCCGCAGACACCAGAGTAATGATAACTAATTCTGAGGATGCAGGTGCTTATCCAATAAGTGGTTTTACTTGGATTATTTTATACAAAGACCAAAATTATGATGGACGCTCAAAATTACGAGCAATGGAAACTGTTAAGTTTTTAAATTGGCTTTTAAGTGAAGATGCTCAAAGTAAAACAAAAAAAGTGCATTACTCACCTTTACCTGAATCAACAGTAAAGAAAGCAAAGGATATTTTGAACTCTGTTAATTATGATGGTGAAAAACTTTTAAAATAAAAAAATAAATTTTTATTGCAAGGAATATTTAATGTTCCTTGCAATTTATAAAAAAAGAATATTTAATGAAAACAATAGCATTAGTAGCTCACGATAATAAAAAAAATAATTTATTGGAATGGGCAAAGAATAATAAAAATATTTTATTAAAGAACAAACTTATTGGTACAAGCAACACCGCAAAACTTGTAAATAATGTTTTAGATTTAAATATCAAAGCTTTTGGACACGGACCAAGTGGAGGAGATATATTACTTGCTGCGAAAATTTTAGCAAACGAAGTAGATAAAATTGTGTTTTTTGTTGATATGCAAACACCACAAGGACATGAACATGATATCCAAACACTAATAAGAACAGCGACAATTAATAATATTCCTATTGCACTTAATCGTTCTACGGCAAATTTAATTATTAAAGAAGAAGCTTAATTAAATGAACGGAGAAAAAATAACAAGAATAGTTTTATTCTTATCAACCTTAATAATCCTATTCATTTCAATCGGAATAGGATTTTCTCTTGTTAAGGGTTCAATTCCTGCTTTTAAGGAGTTCGGTATTCAATTTATTTTCTCTTCCGAATGGAATCCTACTGAGGGTCGTGAAGAATATGGTGCTTTGTCATTTATTGTAGGTACTTTAGTTACATCAATCTTTGCCTTAATTATTTGTATTCCAATGGCTTTCTCTGTTTCTTTATTTATCGGTGAATATTTTAGAAATTCAAAATTAGCAAATGTTTTAAGCTCAATAATTGATTTGCTTGCCGGTATTCCTTCTATTGTTTATGGCTTATGGGGTTTTTATGTTTTAAGACCTTTAGTAATTGATTTGGGAATAAATGAACAGGGCTTTGGGATATTTACTGCAAGTATAATTTTGGCAATAATGATAATTCCTTACGCCACTTCTATTAGTAGTGAAATCATTCAGATGGTTCCAAAAGATTTGAAAGAAGCCGCTTATGCTTTGGGTGCTACAAGACGTGAAATGATTTTTAAAGTGTTAATTCCATCTGCAGGTTCGGGGATTTTTGCAAGCTATATTCTGGCATTAGGTAGGGCACTTGGAGAAACTATGGCGGTAACTATGCTTATAGGAAATACAAATGTTATTCCTGATAGTTTGTTTGCTACAGGAAATACCATGGCAAGTGTAATTGCAAATCAATTTGGTGAAGCTGATGGTTTAAAATTGAGTTCACTTATTGCAATAGGACTATTATTATTCCTTATTACATGGATTGTAAATCTTATTGGAAGATTTATTAAAAATCAAGTTATGAAAAAATAAAAAAGATATAAAGTGGATTTTATCATAAAAAATACAAAGTCATTAAATTACAGATTATTTAAAGATAAACTGTTTTATTATTTGATAATAATTATTTCTGCTATTACTATTGTACCTGTACTTCTTATTTTAGCAAAACTTTTTATAAAAGGATACAGGCAAATCAATTTAAGTTTTTTTACCGAAGTTGCTCCCAATACTTTAGAGGCAATGACCGCTGTTGCTAACAATGAAATTATTCCCGGAGGAATTTTAAACGGAATTACAGGAAGTATTTTTATGGTTTTAATTGCATCAGTTATTGCCGTTCCTATTGGTATTTTAACCGGTATTTATTTATCAGAAAATCAAGATAAAATATATACAAATTTAATTAGAACTTTAACTGATATTTTACAAGGAGTTCCTTCAATTGTATTAGGAATTATTGGTTATATTTGGATAGTAAAAGCCGTAACCAACGGTTTTTCAGCTTTAGCAGGAGGATTTTCACTTTCAATAATGATGCTTCCATTAATCATTCGCTCTACCGAAGAAACTCTTAAGATGATTCCTGAATCAATAAAAGAGGCTGGATTGGCTCTTGGAGTACCTTATCATAAAGTAATTTTTAAATTATTGTTGCCAACGGGCTTAAGTGGTTTGTTAACAGGAGTACTTTTATCAGTATCACGAATTTTGGGCGAAACAGCACCCTTGATTTTAACAGCACTTGGTAGCTATGCAATTAATTGGAATATCGAAAAACCAACAAGTGCAATTCCACTATTGATTTGGGAATTTTATAACGACCCTAATTTAATTAACTTAATTTGGAGCTCATCTCTTTTACTTATGATTTTTGTGCTTGCAATTAACATTATTGCAAAACGAATATCAGCAAAATATAAAACTTATTAACAATTAACGGAATTGAAAAACAGATTATGCAAAAATCAATTATAGAAATAGATAATCCATTATTAAGAATCAAGGATTTGTCTATAAGTTATGACAAACAAACTTTTGCAATTAAAGATGTAACGGCAGATACAAGGAAGAACAAAATTACAGCAATTATGGGTCCTTCGGGCTGTGGTAAAAGTACATTACTACGTGCTATTAACAGACTTCATGAGCTTTATCCTAAAATTCAAACAACAGGGAAAATTTACCTTAATGATAATGACATTTCTTTGATGAATCCTATAGATGTAAGGCGTAAAATCGGAATGGTTTTTCAACGACCTAATCCATTTCCTACAATGAGTATCTACGATAATGTAATTGCAGGCTTTAAGCTGAATGGTATCAAAATGAAAAAAAAGCTTAAAGATGAAATTGTTGAAACTGCTTTAAAAGATGTAGTTTTGTGGGATGAGGTTAAAGATTCTTTGTATAAAAAAGGAACATTTTTGTCAGGAGGGCAACAGCAAAGGTTATGTGTAGCACGAACATTGGCTTACAAACCGGAAATTATTCTTTTAGACGAGCCTACATCTGCTCTTGATCCTATTGCTACTTCCAAAGTTGAAAATTTGTTGGTACAACTTAAAAAAGATTATACTATTATTTTGGTTACTCACAACATGTCTCAGGCTGCCCGTATTTCCGATTATTCAATGTTTATGTATCTTGGTGAATTAATAGAATACGGAAAAACAAAAAATATGTTTACCAATCCTGCAATAAAAAAAACAGAGGAATATTTAACAGGGAAATTTGGATAAAATAAATTTGAAATTATGATCAATAAAAAAGAAAAAGCAATAACGCACATACTTGCAGATTTTGAGGAATTTGCAAATCTTATTTTACAACAATTAGATATTCTGGAAAAATTTATTAATTCAGATGAAATAAAAATATCGGATAAGATTTATCAAGAAATTGTAGAAAACGAAAAAAAGTTTGATTTGTTTGAGGTAGAAATAAGTGAAAGAATTATTAAAACAATTATTTTATACCATCCTTTAGCATCTGATTTAAGAAAAATTATGACTTGCTATCGTATATCGCTCAACTTAGAACGCATTGGCGATAAGATAATGAATATTGTTAATTTTATTAAATCAATTAATGAACCTAGTCTGTATCTGGATTTAAAAGATGTTATTTCTCAGATGTTGTCTTACAGTATAAAAATGGTAAGCAAATCATTAATTTCTTTTATCAATTCAGACAAAGATTTTGCTATTTGGACAATAAAAAATGATGAAGTTGTGGATGAATTAAACAAGAAGTCTCTTACAAAAGTTATTAGAAAGGGTAAAATGACTAAAGAAACACAACAATTATTATTTAATTTTTTAAATACAAAAGAAATAATTTCAAATATTGAACGAATAGCCGATCAGGCAACAAATATTGCTGAGGCTTCTTTTTATGCAATAGAGGGTAAGGATATTAGGCATAAAGAAATAAATGATATAAATTCGCATTAATAAAAACATTCAGTTATGACAAAAGCAAAAATACTAATAGTTGACGATGAGGTAGATTTATGTGAAATTTTACAATTCAATCTGGAAAGTGAAGGATTTGAAACTGATATTGCATATTCGGCAGAGGAAGTTTTGAAAAAGAAATTGGAAGATTTTTCATTAATTTTGCTTGATGTTATGATGGGTGAAATGTCAGGTTTTAATCTTGCAAATAAACTAAAGAAACAACTAAAATGTACTACACCTATCATTTTTCTGACTGCTAAAAACTCTGAAAATGATGCTCTTACTGGTTTTAGCCTTGGTGCAGACGATTATATCTCCAAGCCATTTTCAATAAAAGAAGTTATTGCAAGAGTTAATGCAGTAATCAACAGAACATCTAAAAATCTTGAAACTAAAAATGAAATAATAAAAGTTGAAGACCTTGAATTGGATGTTGAAAAGAAAAAACTAGTTATAGAAAATAAATTAGTTAATCTTACCAAAAAGGAATTTAATATTTTACTTTTACTTTTAAAACACCAAGGGACAACTTTTGAGCGAGATGAAATCCTTGATAAAGTTTGGCCAAGAGATGTGATTGTAACCGACCGAACTGTGGATGTGAACATTACTCGCTTAAGAAAAAAAATTGGGAAGTATGCTAAATATTTAATTGGTCGTTCAGGTTATGGCTATTGTTTTGAATTTTAATAAAAAATGAAAATGAAAATTATTTATTCTTATAAGAAAAAACTCTTTTTATATTTTTTTACCGTTTTTGTAATAGTAATACTAATTGTTGCTTCTTTTCAATTTATGCGTGAAAAAAAATACAGGATTGGGCAATTGGATAATAGCCTGAATACCATTACTGAAATGACATATATGTTCATTGAAAACAGGTCAATTATTGAAAATAAGAACTTTCAACAAATTGATACTTTGATGACTATTGTTTCCAAACCACATATTAGGTTAACTATTGTTGACCTTGAGGGAAATGTGTTGTACGATAGTTATGTAAAAAAATATATAGCACTTGAAAATCATTTAAACAGACCGGAGATTCAAAAATCTTTGTACTCGGATTATGGTGTAAGTATTAGAGAGTCGGAATCAACAGGAGAAAAATACTACTATTATTCAAAATCATACAATGATTATTTTATTCGTACTGCTATTATTTATGATGTGGATATAATTAATTTTCTTAAAACAGATAAGCTATTTATTTACTTCATATTATTTCTGTTTTTCTTGATGTTTGGAGTTTTAACTTTTGTTTCCAATAAGTTTACTATTACTTTGTCGAAACTAAAAGACTTTGCAATTAAAGCAGGAAATAATGAAGAAATTGATATTGCAACAAAATTTCCAAAAAACGAATTAGGTGTTATTGGCAAACAAATTATGCAAATCTATGACAAACAGAATAAAGCAAAGAATAATTTGATTCTTGAAAAAGAAAAACTCTTCAAACATTTATTTATTCTTGATGAAGGTATTGCAATTTTTTCATCCAAAAAAATAAAAATTCTTTCCAATCAACATTTTATTCATTTTATTAATATTATTTCAAATCAATCAACAATTACCTCTGAGAAAATATTTGAAATGAAGGAATTCAAGCAATTAAATGAATTTATTGATAGTAATTTGCAAAATGATCAAATAGAAAAAGAAACTCATGAAGAATTTGCAATTCAAAATTCGGGGAAATATTTTAAGGTTCAGTGTATTATTTTCGATGATAAAAGCTTTGAAATTATTATTGATGATATTACAAAACTCGAAAAAAATAAGAAGATAAAACAACAAATGATATCCAATGTTGCTCATGAGTTAAAAACTCCTGTAAGCTCCATTATGGGTTATTTGGAAACAATTTTGAACAATGGAAATATTGATAAAGTAAAACAAAAGTATTTTATTAAAAAAGCTCATTCTCAAACAAATCGTTTGTCTGCTTTAATAAATGATATTTCCGTTTTAAATAAAATTGAAGAAGCAGGTAAGTCTTTCAACCTTGAAGATGTAAAAATTATCAAGATTGTGAATGAAGTGATTGAAAACTTTAGAGGAAATCTTGATTCAAAAAATATTAAAGTTGATTTACAAATTGATGATAGTACTATTGTAAAAGGAAACAAGGATTTGATTTATTCAATATTTCAAAATCTGATTGAAAACACATCTAATTATGCAGGTAAGAATATTGATGTAGGGATAAATCAATATTTAGACGATAAAAAATATTATTATTTTTCATATTTTGATACCGGTAAAGGAATTTCGGAAGAACATCAAGCAAGAATATTTGAACGTTTTTATCGTATCGACTCAGGACGTTCACGCAAGCAAGGAGGCACAGGTTTAGGGCTTTCAATTGTAAAAAATGCAGTTCTTTTTCACAAAGGCGAAATATCTGTAAGAAATAG
>JAYEOP010000434.1 GCA_034723125.1 Bacteroidota bacterium
CATCCTGTATCTTGCATCCTGTATCTTGCATCCTGTATCTTGCATCCTGTATCTTGCATCCTGTATCTTGCATCCTGTATCTTGCATCCTGTATCTTGCATCCTGCATCTTGCATCCTGCATCTTGCATCCTGTATCTTGCATCCTGTATCTTGCATCCTGCATCTTGCATCCTGCATCTTGCATCCTGTATCCTGCATCTTGCATCCTGCATCTCTATTCCCCCAATTTATCTGATGCTGCACTTATTACATTTAACGGTAGTGGATCGGCAATGCCACTACAAATTCTCTTACTAATGGTTTCGAAAATCTTTGGGTCATTAAATAATTCTTTTAATTTTTCAATTGTATTTGCAGGGTCGCTAATAATTCTGATTTCTTCATCCAATGCAGGTAGCTCGATGAATGCTCCAATTTTGCGGTAAATTTCAAGGTAATTTGATGCTTCATAATATGTTGGTTTAAATGATCCTTGCTTGGCAACATTGAAATATAGTATTGGTGTAATATCAATTGACATTATATCTTTTACATGATTGGCTTCTGATAATAAAACCTTTGTTTTTCCTGTGGCTCTAAAGCATCCTTTTTTTGAAACAATATCATTATCAATTAGCAATTCTTCCTCTTTTATTTTTTTAATTGTTTGCTCAATTAAAGTTATTGAATCTATTAAATGTATTGATGAAATATAATATAAATGAAAAGAGTAATTGTTACGTTCATCTATACACTTTTTGAATTTATTCATTATTTTATCTTTATCCGATTTTTCACATGAGTTGAAAAGGTCGAGATATGTGCTTCCTTTATGTTTTACTACCAATTGTTGGCTGTTGATAAAATTTAAAGTGATAAATTGTAATGGATTTTCTCCAAAGTTTTCAACAATTTTTTCATAACCTGTAAATTTAACTTCTCGGCATGTAACATCGGTTTCTTCCGGTAATCTATTTACTAATTTATTACCACAAAGAAAAGGAAGGGAAGCATTTTTTTTGATAGGGATGGTAATTGGTTCTATTGAATGTGATGTTTTTTCAATATCTGTTTTAATAGTTGGTCTAAATATATGCACTTCATCTTTGTTAAATTTAGAAACGTTGTAAAAAACAAAACATCCTGTTATTTCAGTATTAGTTATTGAGGTTGTAGAGTCAATGTCGTTTGTTTTTTTTAAGCGATTAACAAAAGGATAGTACGAACCTCTGGGACGATATAGCTTTACGGTTTTGAAGGTTATATAGATAACATCAGATACGTCTTTTACAAGATATCTGTAAACCTCTGTTCTGCCACCGCCTTCAAATAAACCGAAAACAATAATTACATCATTCCTGTTTAATTCTCGCAAGCTTACATTCTTGCTTCTGCCTTTTTTGATTGGTCGTCTTCCTGATGATTCTATATTTAGTTTCTTTCGTTGCTTTACTATGTTATCATTTGAATATTCGTTATCTTCAAATGCGATGGTGCCAACGAATAATTGAACATCAAATTCGTTTTCATTATTAATTTTAATTGAAATATCTTTGGAATATAATGATCCGAAAATTCCAATAAGTAGTGATAACAATATAATTTTTTTCATAACAATAATAAATTAAAGTAGTTAAAAAAATAAATCCAATTTTAAATAACTAACAAATGTAAGTAAAAATTTTCATACTTCAAAATCTTTATTTGATAAAAGAATAAATATAGTACTTGGCTTTTTTATTTGCCACTAAGGCAGGAAAGCACAAAGGAACACGAAGATTTATTTTTTGGTGATTCTTTGAGTCTTAGAGCTTTTATGGCTAATCTTTTTTCTTGCCACTAAGGCACAAGGACACAAAGGAACACGAAGATTTATTTTTTGGTGATTCTTTGAGTCTTAGAGCTTTTATGACTAATCTTTTTTCTTGCCACTAAGGCACAAGGACACAAAGGAACACGAAGATTTATTTTTTGGTGATTTTTTGAGTCTTAGAGCTTTTATGGCTAATCTTTTTTGGTTCTTTCTAAAAATGAGTGGGTAATTTAAGTTTTTCATTGTGTCAATTTATGTTAGGATTTAACATATAAAATTTCAAATCACCTGTAACAAGATAAGCGATTATTTTAAAATTTTTA
>JAYEOP010000435.1 GCA_034723125.1 Bacteroidota bacterium
ATCGTATGCTTTTGCATTGCGGATTATAAAATTATACAAATATCTTGTTTCGGAGCAAAAGGAGTATGTATTGTCAAAGCAAATTCTTAGGAGCGGTACAAGTGTTGGAGCATTAATTAGTGTCTCTAAGAAAACTCTGCAAAATTAGATTTCTATCTTTTTGCGATATTTTTATCTTTCTCAACTCACTGATGCTAAGGCATCGCCTCGTCTCAAAAAATAAAAATCTCACCTGCCTGACGGCAAAGGCAGGTCAAAAATCTTAGAAATCATAAAATTTGACAGTTTTCTTAGAGGCACTATTTATTGACACAAATATCATCATAGATTTATTATCTCGCAGAAAACCTTTTTATGATGAATCAGCAGAACTTTTTTCATTAGCAGATCAGAAAATTATCGAACTTAATATTTCGTCTTTGACTATTGCGAATACGAGTTATACATTATTACGTCAAACCGACTCCAAGAGAGCAAAAGAAATATTACGAAAACTAAGATTAATAGTCAATATTTTACCACTTGACGGCAAAATAATAGATGTAGCATTGAATGACGATTCGTTTACGGATTTTGAGGATGGACTTCAATATTTTACTGCTATCGAGAATAACCAAGACCTAATAATTACAAGGAATCTTAAAGACTTCAAAGCATCGAAATTACCTGTTATGACAGCAAGACAGTTTTTAAAAGCTTAGGGAGGTAAAAAAAAATACTACTGTAAAAAATTATTAAATTATTTTAAAATTATTTTGTTGTGTTAAAATTATTAAGTATTTTTGCACCCATAAAAAAAAGTGTTGAAATGAAAAAAGGAATACATCCAAAGGATTATAAATTAGTTGTTTTTCAAGATATGTCAAACGGACATAGTTTTATTACAAGATCTTGTGTTAAAACAAAAGATAAAATTAAATGGGAAGATGGAAAAGAATATCCACTTTACAAATTAGAGATAAGTAATACCTCTCATCCATTTTTTACAGGCAAAAATGTACTTCTTGACTCAACAGGTCGTGTTGAGAAATTTAACAGAAGGTACAAAAAAGCCACTGCAAAATAATAATAAAATTTCCAAATATCATAAAAAAAGGCTTCCTTTGTATTTTTAAGGAAGCCTTTTTTATTATGAAAACAACGAATAATTACATTCTTTTCGATTCTCCTAAAAGTAGGATTGATTTGCTGCCATTCACTTACACAAGAGCAATTTCTGAAATAAGAGCAGGTATTTTAACTATTAAAGAAAAATGGGAACATTTTTTAAACACCAAAACTTCATACCTTGTTGAAGATTATCTTTCTGAAAAATTTCTTAGCGTATTTTCCAAAACAAACATTTTTATAAACTCAACTATTATCCCCTCAGAATCACTGGCGGAGCAAGTTACTAAAATAAAAAGCGGTGAAGTAATTTTTCATAAAAACACTTTTATTGCTGCAGGATACAACGCTAAAGATTTCACAACTGTTTTCAACAATAATTTTGATTCATTTAAAAAAATTGAATTTACTGAAGATATTGACACTATAGAATTTAAATGGGATATCTTTCAAAAAAACAATAAAAATATAACAGATGATTTTGAAATTTTAACAAAAAACAGAAAATCACAGAAGCTAAATGAAAGCAATAAATTAATTGGTAAACATAAAATATTTATTGAAGAAGGTGCTGACATCCAATGTGCAACACTCAACACCACAGAGGGACCAATTTATATTGGAAAAAATACAGTAGTAATGGAAGGGGCTTTAATTCGCGGACCATTTGCACTTTGCGATCATTCACATGTTAAGATGGGAGCAAAAATTTATACAGGAACAACCATAGGACCTCATTGCAAAGTGGGAGGAGAAATTAACAACAGTATATTTTTCGGATTTGCCAACAAAGCACATGATGGATTTCTTGGTAATTCTGTAATTGGAGAATGGTGTAACATAGGTGCCGACTCAAACAATTCCAATTTAAAAAATAATTATGACGATGTTAAAGTTTGGGATTACAACAAAAAAGGATTTTCAAGTTCGGGAAGTCAGTTTTGTGGACTTTTTATGGGCGACCATTCCAAGTGTGGAATAAATACAATGTTTAACACAGGGACAGTAGTAGGTGTAAGTTGTAATATTTACGGTGCAGGATTTCCACGAACATTTATTCCGTCATTTAGCTGGGGAGGTGCAGCAGGTACAACAATTCACAAGCTAAACAAAGCTTTTAAAACTGCGGAGCTTGTTATGAAAAGAAGAGAACTTGAGTTTGATAAAATTGAAAAAGAAATATTTGAACATATTTTTGAACTATCACAAGAATTTCATCATTAGTTTTTTTGATTTAATTAAAAATTATTAATTTTACACTTTTTAAATTTGAACATCAAATTACAGCTTTTTAACAAAATAAAATACTTATGAGAAAAATGATTGTAGCAGGAAACTGGAAAATGAATACTTCTGTAGATGAAGGAATAGAATTAATTAAACAATTAAAAGAGCTTATTTCTAAACATGATACATCAGCAAAAGAAGTAATTACCTTCCCTCCTTTTACACACCTTTGGGAATTTGGCAAACAACTATCCGAATCCCAAATATTTTTAGGAGCACAAAACTTTTGTTATGAACCAAAAGGAGCCTTTACCGGAGAAATATCAGCCACAATGTTGAAATCATGCGGATGCAATTATGTTCTAATCGGTCATTCCGAGAGAAGACAATATTTTAATGAATCAAATGAACTACTTGCCAAAAAATTAAATACTGCAATTGAAAACGAGCTGTTACCAATTTATTGTTGCGGAGAATCTTTAGAAGAAAGAGAAGCGGCTAATCATTTTAAAATAATTGAAAAACAAATTAACGAAGGTGTTTTTCATTTAAATGAAAATAATTTTAAAAAAGTAGTAATAGCTTATGAGCCAATATGGGCAATAGGAACAGGGAAAACCGCATCACCGGAACAAGCACAGGAAATCCACAATTTTATTCGTAGCATGATTGAAAAAAAATACGATAAAAGTATTGCCGAAAATACCAGTATTCTTTACGGAGGTAGTGTAAAAGCTTCAAATGCAAAAGAGATTTTTGCAAAAGCTGATATTGATGGAGGATTAATTGGAGGTGCATCTTTAAAGCCCGAAGAATTCAATAACATCATAAATTCCATATAATATGGAACATTTGGAGATTCAAGTTTTTTGTCCTAAAAATATTAGTGAGTTTCTTATACAGGAATTATTTCTATTGCAATTCACAAGTTTTCAGGAAGAAGAAGATTTTTTTTATGCCTATATTGAAAAATCGGAATACTCGGAGGAAGAATTTAATTCGGTTATTTCAAAATATATAAAGCTTGGTAATGAAATCCGATTTGAAATAAAAACTCTAAAAAATATAAATTGGAATAAAGAATGGGAAAAGAATTATGATCCAATAATTATTGACAATAAATTTTTTATAAAAGCACCATTTCATAAAATCCAAAAACCTGATTTAAAAACATTCATTATTTCTCCATCAATGGCATTTGGCACAGGACATCATGCAACAACCAAATTGATAATGCATATACAACAAAAGATTGATTTTAAAAACAAAAGGGTTCTTGATTATGGTTGTGGTACAGGAATATTAAGTATCTTTTCTGAATTTTTGGGAGCAAAAGAAATTGTAGCAATTGACAATGATGAAAATGCAATTAATTGCACACAAGAAAATATTGAATTTAATAACTGCAAGAAAATTTTACCAATAACGGGTGAAATTGATACTGTAAAAGGAGAGAAATTTGATATAATTCTAGCAAATATTACAAGAAACATAATTATAAAATCTGCAAAATCTTTAGCCGAATTACTTTCCCAAGATAGCGTTTTAATTACAAGTGGATACTTTTATGAAGACAATGAATTAATAATCAATAAACTTAGTAAAGAAAATTTTATCTTTGCTGAAAATTATTCAGAGGATAAATGGTCATCATGTCTATTTAAAATGAATAAATAAGTATTGGATGAAGAGACATTTCAAACATATAATTTTTATACTTACCTTATTAATAATCAGTAGCACTTCATTTTCACAAGTTTACAGTTTTTCAAAAGATCCAAAACAATTTCAAAAAGATGTAAAAACATTTTTCAAAAAATATAAAATTGAAGAAACCCAAGAAATTGTAGGCAATTTTCTATACCTTGTTGATAATGATTTGTTTGAACCAGAAGAATATCTTGAAATTGTTTCTACATGTAATTTAATGCTCAAAACACACCACTTACGCCCATCTCCTCATTTTGCAGAATATTTTGAAATTATTGTTGCCTACAAAAAAAATAACATTGACATTGAGAAATTTAAACAATGGGATAAAGTATATGTTAATGTACTTAGTGAATCAAAAAGAAAAGTCAGGTTTTTTAATAAAACAGTACTTACGCTATTTACCAAAAATGCACTTTATTCAACAGCATCAAAAACATGGTATATTTACAGTGATAATTATTCATTCAGTTACAACAAACAACCAATAATTACAATTGACTCTCAAATAACCTTAACCTGCAGAACAAAAGAAGATACAATACAGCTTTTTAATACAATGGGAGAATACTATCCTTTTGAATTTAAATGGGAAGGACATGAAGGACGCATGGATTGGAGAAGAGTCTATGAAGATACAAATGAAGTTTTTGCCTTTGTTCATGATTATACAGTAAATGTAAAAAAAGCAGAACTTATAGCAGACTCAGCAGTTTTTCGAAATAACAGATATTTTTCACTGCCACTGGTAGGACGACTACATGATAAAGGAAGTGTTATTAACCAAGGCAAAAAATCTTTATATCCAAAATTCCGTTCATACAAAGCAGTTTATATCCTTGACAAACTTTCCAAAAACATACTTTACATTGGAGGATTTACCCAAAAAGGCTTACAAATAATGGGTACAAGCAGTATGGATGAATACGGTCCAAAACAATATGCACGTGTTTACATTTCCTATAAAGGGCAAAAAACATTAAAAGCAGTTTCAGATGAATTTTTAATAACTCCCGAAAAGATTGTTTCTAAAGAATCAAGAACAACAATTTATTACGAAAATGATTCATTTTACCATCCTAAAATTATTTTTAACTATGTAATTAATGATAGGAAATTATTACTAACAAGAGGAGATGAAGGAATGTACAGAAGCCCTATGTATGATACTTATCACAAGTTAGAAATGGAATTTGACCAAATGGAATGGAAAATTGATGATGCAAGAATAGATTTTCGTCTTTTTTACGGAAGTGAAGGCTCTGCCTATTTTACCTCAGAAAAATTTTTTACTCAAAACAAATACATTCGA
This sequence comes from Bacteroidota bacterium, assembly GCA_034723125.1. NCBI lineage: Bacteria > Pseudomonadati > Bacteroidota > Bacteroidota bacterium. The sequence continues at coordinate 5,357 of JAYEOP010000435.1, forward strand.
ACTCAAAGTGTTCTTACCTATCACCCACTCAACCGAATAAAAGCATTTTCGGAACAATTAGATACAAACATTTTTCACATAAATGACTTTGCAGCTTACATGGGTGTACGACCAAAATATTTATTATCACTTCTAATAAGGCTAACAATGAACGGTTTTATTATTTATGATGATAAATCAGGAGATATTCTTGTAAGAGAAAAAACATTTCATTTTGAAAATGCATCAAAAAACAAAGTTGATTACGACTTTTTGAGACTTGAATCAGTAATAAAAAAAAGCAATGCCATTTTTAATCTCAACACCGGCTTACTCGACCTACAAGGCGTTGGTTTTGTACTATTAAGTGATACACACAAAGTTCATATTATACCCAAAGAACAATCAATTAAAATGAAAACAAACAGAAATTTTGAATTTGGAGGATACATTAGAGCTGGTTTGTTTGAGTTTTTCGGAGACAACTTTTATTTTGATTATGATAACTTTAAAATTGACTTAAAAAAAATTGATTCTGTACGAATGTATGTAAGATTTGATCCTTCAAAACCTACACTGGTAGCGATGGTAAAAAGTGTACTTCAGGATGTAAGCGGATATTTGTACATTGACCATCCCGAAAATAAATCAGGACGAAAAAACTATGCAGAATATCCTATTTTTGAATGTACTGAACACTCTTATGTTTACTATGATAAAAAAGAAATTCTTGGTGGAGCGTATGATAAAGAACGATTTTATTTTGACATAAAACCTTTTACAGTTGACAGTCTTTATCACTTTTCAATGAAAGGATTGGAATTTGCAGGAACCTTTTACTCAGGAAACATACTACCCGTTTTTGATTACAAATTAACTCCACAAGAAGATTTTTCTCTTGGATTTACAAAAGTTGATAATTTCCAACTTTATGTTGGAAAAGGAGAGCAACAAGGTATTGGAGATATGAGCATAAACCTTAGCAATAAAGGATTACGAGGAAATGGAACCATTGATTATTTAACATCAATAACAGAATCCAATGATTTCATTTTCTATTTTGATTCTACTATTGCCAACAGTCAATCATTTAATATTACCCATAATGCAAGGGGTATTTATCCAAAAGTTCAAGGAACAGATGTTTTTACTCGTTGGTTTCCATATCAGGACACTATGATTATTGAAAAACTTCTTAATCCATTCCTTATTTTTGAAAAAGAACTTGAATTTAGCGGAGACCTTGTTCTCACTCCACAACAGCTTAGTAGCTCAGGTATTTTCAACTATAAAACATCTACAATAAAATCCAATGACTTTGTTTTTCAACCTACAACACTTCACTCAGGCTCTGCAATTTTAAAACTTGAAAGTGATGTACCCGGCACTTCTGCTTTTGTAGCACCTGATGTTACTCTGGATTTAGATGTTATATCGGAAACAACAAAAGGAATAGCAAATTCAGGTAAAAACAGGCTTCATTTTCCTGTGAACAAGTACATGACATCAATGAAAAAATTTACTTGGTATAGTAATGAGCAAAGAGTTGATATAACAAAAGATGAAAGCCAAAGAGATGATAAGAGTTATTTCATGTCTATAAAACACGGACAAGATTCCTTACTTTTCCAATCAACAGTTGCCACTTATAACTTGAAAAACTTTAATATTTACGCAGAAAAAATACCTTACATTCCTGTTGCTGATGCATATATTTATCCTAATGAAAACAAAGCTGTTATTGAAAAAGATGCTCATATTCAATCTCTTGCAAATGCACTTATAAAAGCAGATACAATCAATTTCTATCACGAAATACATCATGCTTTTATAAATATTTTTGGAAAATACAAATACACAGGCTACGGACAATATGACTACATTGACAAATACAAAAACAAACAAGAAATTCGTTTTTACCAAATTAGAGTTGATAACGATAAAAGAACTTACGCACGAGGAAGCATTCCTGATTCAGCAGTTTTCTTTTTACATCCAAGATTTAGGTTTAGCGGTTATGCCGAATTAAACGGAAACATCAATGAATTGAATTTTGACGGATATGTTAAACCCAAGCATGAAATCACAAAAGTTAATACATTCTGGTTTTCATTTAACGACAGAGTTAATCCCGATACAATGTTCTTAGCCGTAAATAATCCAAAAGGTAAAGATGGCAGGGATTTATTTACAGGAGTATATCAAGGTACTGATTCACCTTATGTTTATAACGTTTTTATGGGTCGCAAAAAGAAATATACTCATCCTGAAATATTTGGTATTCATCAGGGAATTCTTTACTATGACGACAACCTCAGCAGATATGTTTATTCCAATAAAGATAAGCTGTTTGACAATGATTTGCGAGGACAATATTTTACTTTTGATGAAGAAAATGGACACATGAGTGGAGAAGGTAAAATTGATTTTGGAGAAAATGTTAAAAAAATAGATATAAAAACCGCAGGTCATATCAGTTTCAATGGAGAAACAGGAAAATATCTGTTTAATATTAGCATGCTAATTGATTTCCCCTTTGACAAAAAGGCTCTTGACCAAATGTCTGACATTCTTATTGAAAATTCATATTTCAAAAAAGATACTAGAGAGAACAATGAAACTACTTTAAAATCAATTGCTGAATTAATTGATGATGAAAAAGAGCGTCAAAAAATGATTGAAGAAATTCAAAGTTTCAATATTTACAGAACAACAAAAGATTTTTCTTCAACACTAATATTTACCGATTTAAAACTAACCTACAATGTAAAAACAAGATCATTTCAATCGGATATTACCGAACTTGGATTATCAAGTATCAAAAGAGTTGATATCCACAAAGGACTTGACGGTGCAATGGAATTATCACAACGTAGAAGCGGATTCAAATTCACACTCTATTTTGAAAGTGATCAATATAATTATTATTTCTTTAATTATAATTATGGAATTTTTGGAGTACTTTCATCAGATCCTGTTTTTAATGAAATGGTTATAAATACAGCATCAAAGAATTCCGCACCAAAATATAGAATTAAAATAGGCTCTAATAGAAGTCTGACAAGGTTTAAACGAACATTTAAATTAGAATAATAAATTTATTATGGAACTATACAAAATCATATTACTATTAATCTTTTCCTATTTATTAGGATCAATTCCCAGTTCATATTGGATTGGAAAAATATTTTTTAATGTTGATGTACGAAATCATGGGAGTAAAAGCTCAGGTGCTACAAACACAATGCGAATATTAGGTGCAAAAGTAGCTTTTCCTGTTTTACTAATTGATATTCTAAAAGGATTTCTTGCAACAAAGTTAACAATCCTCCTTCCAAATATTGCTCCTGATATTGTTATGCATTACAAAATTTTCTTCGGATTAGCAGCAATTACCGGGCATATTTTTCCAGTATTTGCAAATTTTAGAGGCGGTAAAGGAATTGCAACTATTACCGGTATTATAATTGGAATTATCCCTGAACTAATACCTTTTGCCTTAGGACTTTTTATTATTATTGTTTCATTTACTAAAATAGTTTCAATGGGCTCAATATTAACCTCTCTATCCGTTCCCTTCATTATTTATTTCATTCTTCAACGAAATGATATATACCTATTAGGATTTTCATTAATAATATTTTTAATAGTAATTATCACACACAGAGAAAATTTAAAACGTATTTTTGCCGGCAAAGAAACTACAATTAGTTTTAGAAAAAACAATTAAAATGACTAAAAACAAAAACGAATTTAATCCAAATCCTCAAAACGAAAACAACATTACTAAGAAATTAGTCCTTTTTAATGATGAAGAAAATTCTTTTGATTTTGTAATTGACAGCTTAATGAAAGCTTGTGATTACAGCGACTCCCAAGCCGAACAACTCACTATACTTGCACATTACAAAGGAGAAGTTGCAATAAAAGAAGGCAACACTAATGAATTACTAAAAATTCAAAACGAACTACAAGAATTAGGTTTGAATGTGAAATTGAATT
>JAYEOP010000436.1 GCA_034723125.1 Bacteroidota bacterium
GTTTGATTTTGAATCAGATAAAGAATTAATTTTTAATATTGAAGAAATAATTGAATAAAATGCTTCTATGCTTAATAGACAAATCTCCATTTGGCTCTACATTCTTTTATGAACCTGCATCTTGCATCCTGCATCTTGCATCCTGCATCTTGCATCCTGCATCTTGTATCCTGTATCCTGCATCCTTATTTATTTGTTTCTCGCAAAGACGCAAAGAACGCAAAAAAAATCAAAAAAAACAATGACATAAATCCTGCATCCTGCATCCTGTATCCTGTATCCTGCATCCTGTATCTTGCATCCTGCATCTTGCATCCTGTATCCTGTATCCTGCATCCTTATTTATTTGTTTCTCGCAAAGACGCAAAGAACGCAAAAAAAATCAAAAAAACAATGACATAAATCCTGCATCCTGCATCCTGTATCTTGTATCCTGTATCCTGCATCCTGCATCTTGCATCCTGCATCCTGCATCTTGCATCCTGTATCCTGTATCCTGCATCTTGTATCTTGTATCCTGTATCCTGCATCTTGTCAAAACCTCATTCTTTCCACGCATTCAAAATATGAAATTTACCTTTTGGTCCAGCTAATCTTTTCACTTTAAATCCTGCTGAACGTAAATTCCTTTTTACTAAACCTTTAGATGAATAGGTTGTCAGTAAAGCATTATTATCTAATGAATTATAAATCTTACTAAATATTTCTTTCGTCCATAACTCAGATTGTGTATCAGCTGAAAAGGCATCAAAAAAAACAATGTCATAAATTGAAGAAAATGAATAATTTTCAAGACTTGATTTTATTTTTAATAGATTAAAGTTTTCATTTATCTTTTCCTCCTTATTCCACTGTGCCTGATGTAGTTTGTTGAAAAGTTCAGTATCTTTTTCACTTATCAGTTTGGGTAAATTTAACTCAGAAATAGTTTTGTTGTCAATAGGAAATTTTTCAATAGCATGATAATCAACATTAAGATTATTTTTTAATGCATATTCTAAAGTTAAAAAGGCATTTAAGCCTGTTCCAAAACCAACTTCAAAAACTCTTATTGGATTTTTATCAATTTGTTGGATTCCATTTTTTATAAAAACATGTTGTGATTCCTGTATTGCTCCAAAAACAGAATGATAATGCTCGTTAAATTCCAGAGAAAAAAGTGTGTGTGAACCATCTTGTGTTTTTACAACTGTTGTTTTCAAAACTACCTGACTATTATTTTTTTATGTAAAAGCAAATTACTTTTGTTATCAATAATATTTATAAGATAAATACCCGTTGATAAACTACTGATGTTTATACTTTTATCAAATCTACCTGCTGGCATTTCAATTTTCTCATTTATTAACAAACGACCACAAATATCAGTAATTTGAATTTCAATCTGAGATTTATTTGTACTTAAAATGCGTACAATCAAATTATTGTGAGCAGGATTAGGAAAAATACTAACAGCTTGCAAATTTGCATTAGCAGATTTTATTGAAATTGTAGAATCACAAAATTCTCTCATACTTTGAATAGCACCAAAGGCATTTAATCGTCCACCGCTTACTGTTTTGGCTATCAGACTGTTGTTTTTGTCTGTTCCTTTCATAATAAATAATCTCATTAGCTTGGCAATGCTATCAGGTCTAAATTTTGTCCCTTCAAGGAATTCTTTGCTTGCTGATGCATAAAGCAAACCCACAACTCCTGCAACATGAGGTGATGATGCGGATGTACCGCCAAAATATTCGTAACCAAAAGCATTAAAAGTAGTACTGCCTGTTGTATAAACATCTTCACCGGGAGCACCAAGGTCAACATGTGTTACTCCATAACCTGCTGATTCTTTCATATCTGTATTGTTTGTATTTGTAACACAAATTAAATATTTGCTTGGGCAAGTGCTTGGCAGGTCGCCTTTTACATCAACATCAATATTCATATTGGAAGTGGCTGCGGCATTTACTATCCCATACTTTCCGAGTGAATCATACATAGCACACCAAAGCGGAGCATCGGTAGCTTTACCGAAATCTACTCCCCATGAGGAGTTAGAAGAAACAATATAAGCACCTTTTTCCCCATCTGTTTGATTATATATTTTCCT
>JAYEOP010000437.1 GCA_034723125.1 Bacteroidota bacterium
AGGTCGTTTGTAGTGGCTGAATCTTTTATTTGTGCTTGTCAGGTAAATTATAAATTACTACTTTTGCCAAAAAATTATTTGTGTACATTTAACATAACATACACAAAAACAGTCTTTTAGTAATATTCGTAATTGTAATTATATGTATATCAGGCAAGTAGCAAAAAGAGATAAAAAAAACGCAAAAATTTACACATCCTATCATCTGGTAGAAAGTAAACGGATAAACGGTATGCCGCGCCAAAACACCTTACTTGTTTTGGGTAAATTAGAAGGTATGTCAGATGATGAAATAAATCTACTAGAGAAATATATCAAAGATAATTATTATAATAAGACATATTTATTTGATATACAGAATAATAGAAAAATTAAAGAACTTGCACGGTTTTATTCGCAAAAGCTTATTAAAAAACAACTTGCAAAAAAAGAAATGAAAGAGGAAAATATAAAAGCAAACAGCGGTCATACAATGTATGTTGAGCTTGATATAAACAGTTTTATAAACGATGAGGCTAAACAAATCGGAGGTGAATTTCTTTGTTTTCAAGCAATACAAGAACTTGGTTTACAAGAGTTTTTACAAAACGAGTTACAATTTAAGGACTATCAGGTAAATCAGGCATTGTTGTCTTTAACAGCACGATTATTACATCCTGCAAGCGAATTAGCATCAGCTCGTTGGTTAAACAGCAAATCGGCAGCATTGGAATTTTATCAGCTTTCCGGTTTGCAAGTTAATAAAAACCAACTGTATAATGCAGCAAATCAAATTTATAAAAATAAAAAAAGCATTGAAACATTTTTAAATAAACGTATCGAATCCATTTATAATTTAGAACGAACTATTGTACTTTATGACCTTACTAATTCACATTTTGAGGGGCAAATGAAATTGGTTTCAAAAGCAGAATACGGAAAGAATAAACAAAAACGAAATGATTGTAAGCAAATAAGTTTAGGCTTAGTAAATGATGAGAACGGTTTTCCATTGCACAGCGAATATTATGAAGGTAATATTTATGAAGCAAAAACACTTAAAGATGTTGTAAACAGCCTATCACAAGCACAGCTTCCTGTATCCAGTTCTCAAAAACAATGCGTTGTTATGGATGCCGGAATATCTAATGAAGAAAATTTGTCAATGCTTTTAAGTGAGGGCTTTGATTATATAACAGTATCAAAAAGCAAACACAAAGAGCTTATAGAACAGATAAATACAGATAATTTGATAAAATTCAAAAATAAATCGGGCAAAGAAATTTCGACAAAATTGTTTACACAGAAAAAGAAATATACAGACAAATTCGGTAAAGATAAAACTATAAACGAGAGTATTATATATGTAAAATCACCATTAAAAGAGAAAAAAGAACAAGCAATAAATCAAAAAAAATGCGATAGATTTGAAAAAGGATTAGAAGGCATAAAAAAAACGATAGAAAATCCAAGAGGTAAGCATTCTGTTGAAAAAATTCATCAACGCATAGGCAGATTAAAAGAGCGGAATAAAGGAATAACAGGTTATTTTACAATAAATTTAAAAGAAGATAAAAATAAAATAACTGAAATAACTTGGCTTCGGGAAACGGATATTAAAAAAGAGGCAAAGCAAGGCGTGTACTTTATCAGAACAAGCATCCCGGGAAAAGACGAACAAACAATTTGGAATTTATACAGAACAATAAATGAAGTAGAAGAAACTTATAATGTATTAAAATCAATACTTGATATGCGTCCTAATTTTCATCAGAAAGATGCTACCGTTGAAGCACACATAAATATGTGTATTTTAGCTTATTATATCGTATCATTTATAAGATACCGACTAAAACAAAAAGGAATAAAATATAAATGGGAAAAAATAAGAGAAATAATGAGTAGTCAAAAATGTACAACAAATGCAATGAATACTAAATCTAAAAAAACACTTTGGGTTAAATCGTGTACACGTCCCAATGTTGAAACACAAGAAATTTATGATGCAATGAGATATAAAATTATACCATATTACAGAAAAATTCTTGAAATATAAAACCAAATTTGCAAACCTAAATTACATTTTTTTGTAGTGGCGAAAACGAATCG
>JAYEOP010000438.1 GCA_034723125.1 Bacteroidota bacterium
TTTCTCAACTCACTGATGCTAAGGCATCGCCTCGTCTCAAAAAATAAAAATCTCACCTGCCTGACGGCAAAGGCAGGTCAAAAATCTTAGAAATCATAAAATTTGATAGTTTTCTTAGAGGCACTAACTAATGTAGTACAATCCAGCACCCGGTCCAAGTGGTAACCCAAATACAATCCAAATTATCAACAGTAATGTCCATACGATGAAGAAGGTAATAGAATAGGGTAACATGGTAGCTATAAGTGAACCAATGCCCGATTTCGAATCATATTTTTCAAAGTAAACAATAATCAGGGCAAAAAAGCTCATCATAGGAGAAATTAAGTTTGTAACACTATCGCCAATACGAAAAACTGCCTGTGATAATTCAGGAGAATATTCCAACAACATAAACATAGGAATGAATATGGGTCCCATAATTGCCCATTTAGCCGATGCACTTCCCATGAACATATTAATCATGCCAGAGATAATTATAAACATTATGACCAGTGGTATGAGTCCCAAATTTGCACTTTGAAGGAATATTGCTCCTTTCACGGCAACCAGAATACCAAGGTTGCTCCACTTGAACCATGCAACAAACTGTGATGCAAAAAAGACTAAAACCAAAAATGAAATTAAACCTTTAAAACTGCTGTTCATTCCATTTATAACATCTTCATGTTTTTTGAAAGTGCCACTTACATATCCATAAACGATTCCGCAAGTTCCTGCTATGATAAACAAAACTGCAATAAATCCTTTTATTACCGGTGAATGAAGTATAGTGTTGTCATCAGCTCGTAAAATTCCATTATCGGGAATAAGACCTAACGCAATTAGAATAATAAATAATAATAAAACTATGCCTGCCCATTTAAGTCCCTTTTTTTCATTTATACTTAGATTAGTTATTTCTTCTTTTTCTATGTTGCCAGTGTATTTACCAAGACGGGGTTCAACGATGGCTTTAGTTACCCAAGTACCTGCAATAGAAATAACAAATGTTGATGCTACCATAAAGTAATAATTGGCTGTAGGCAATACGTAATAATCCGCATCTACAATTTGTGAAGCCTCAGTTGATAAACCGGCAAGTAAAGGATCTATCGTTCCGATAAATAAATTTGCACTGAATCCGCCACTTACACCTGCAAAAGCTGCTGCCATACCAGCAATAGGATGTCTGCCTAATGAATGAAATATAACTCCTGCTATAGGAATAATCAGAATATATCCCAAATCTGAGGCTATGTTTGAGAGTATTCCTGTAAATACAATCAAGAAAGTAACTGAACTTTCAGGTGCTTTAGTAAGCAACAGATTAATTGAAGACTTAATAAGTCCGCTACTTTCGGCAATCCCTATTCCTAACATTGCGACCATAACAATGCCCAAAGGTGCAAAACCTGTGTAACTGTTAACCATTTCAAGAAGTATCCTGTGAAGTCCATCTCTTGAAAGGAGGTTTTCTATTTTAATGGTTTCTCCGTTGCCGGGATTAACTCCTTCCCATTGCAGATAGTAACCTATCAAGGATAATACTAAGGTCATTAATGCGAATATTCCAAACAAAGCGGCAGGATGAGGTAGTGCATTTCCAACTTTTTCAACTCCTCCAAGTATATTGATTCTTTTTATCTTCATAATTTTTTTGTTATAAGTCTTTTACTTTAGCATGTTGTACAATGGTTTAAATATGGTACGTTTAGCTTTTGATTTGACTATTTCTTACCATCTTTTATCTTCTTAGTTAATTTGTTTAAATCTTCCTCTAACTCTTTTATACTGTTTTCTTTTTCAACTTGTCTTTGAGTTTCTTTATATTTTTTAAATTCCGTACTCGATTTTTCTATTGCCATTTTATGACTTATTTTCCCTGCGTGTGTTAGCAATTCTTTTCCATTTAACTGTACAATGTTTATAAAAAACTCTGGAAATCTTAATGCGAATGTATTTATAGAACCTCCCTAAAATTCATTTCTTGCTTTAAAAGTTCGTAAACATTATACACTATTGGGCATATTTCATAATTTTCAATAACTCCTAATAGTCTGGAATTAAAATTGTCTTTGTGCAAATATGGGTATGAATTACA
>JAYEOP010000439.1 GCA_034723125.1 Bacteroidota bacterium
TAAGATAGAATTTAAACTTTCATTATATCTTCTTCTTTCTTTTTAGTTATTTCTTCAACTTTTTTAGTGTATTCATTTGTAATCTTTTGTACTTCTTTTTCTGCTCTTTTAGCATCATCTTCCGATGCACCTTCATCTTGATATTCCTTTATGCTATCGTTGGCATTTTTTCGTGCATTTCTTAAAGAAACTTTATTGTTTTCTGATTCAGTATTAATGTATTTTGCCAGTTGCTTCCTTCTTTCCTCTGTAAGTGGTGGGATGTTAATGCGAATTATCTCTCCATCATTTTGAGGATTAAAGCCAAGATTTGCTAGCATAATCGATTTTTCAATAGCTTCAATCATTGATTTATCCCATGGTTGAATTGCAATTGTTTTTGGATCTGGAGCACTGAGGTTTGCTGTTTGATTTAGTGGAGTTTTTGTTCCGTAATAATCAATACTAATGCCTGCCAACATTTGAGTACTTGCTTTTCCTGCACGTATTTTTGATAAAGTATCTATCAGATGAGTAATGGTTTTTTGCATCTCATCTTTTGTCTCGTCAATAACAAATTTTAAATTCTCGTCCATTTTCGTAATTTTTTTTGTGTCAAAGGTAAAGGGAACTTCTAATAATTATTTTCTTTCGAAAAACAAATATAATGAATAAGATGCAAACCACAAATATTTTTTTATTGTGAAGAATATTTTCAAAAATACTTTTTGCTAATTTGCTGTTTGTAGAATTTTGAGATTTTATTGTTTACCCTTTGATACATCTTTTCTTGTGAAAAAATATTTCTCACAGAACTCCTAGCGTCTTTTAAGTTGTTTTGTGTTTGAATTTTATAGGGATAATAAATTTCTTTAAATTCCTCTTGGGGAATTTCTCTGTCAATTATCTTTTTTTTCAGAGTTGTTAAATTATTTTTAATTACCTTACAATCATACTGTAGAACTTCATAAGAATTTGTAAAAGTTTGATAATTACTAAGGAAACCTTTGTATCTTCCAATGTCAAATTTAAGTTCGCCACTTATTCTGTTTGTGTCAAGTGTTTTAAAAAAATCTACTTTAATAATCATGCTGTCAATTCTATCTTGTACTTTTTTTGATTCAACAATCATAATTTGTTCAGCCATTTTATTCATGGTTATCAGTGTATCAACTTGACGAAGCTCAAATTGATAATTATAATTTTTGCATGAGTAAAATGAAGCTGAAAAAAGGATTAGGGCAATTACGACAAAAATCAGAGAAAAATAATAATTTCTTTGTTTAAAGTAAATTATTGGATTGCTTTTTGTTTTGACAATACTTTTTTTGGTCATACTAGAAAAAATGTTAATGAATTCGTATTTTTGATAGCTTTAATAAATGACCAAATTAGACAAAATTTCATTACTTTTATTGTGAAAAAAATAATTTTAATATCAATTTCCTTTGCATTGTTTTTCTCTGCATTTTCACAAGATAGGAAAAAAAACGGCTTGATTCAATTTACAGGAATTATTCTTAAAGCTGACAGTGATATTCCTATTCCTTACGCATCAATTTCAATCAAAAATACTTACAGAGGAACTGCTTCAAATTATGAAGGCTTTTTTTCCATTGCTATAGAGAAAGATGATACAATTGTTTTTTCTTCAATGGGTTTTAAAAAGAAAATAATAATTTTGCCATCCAATATTGATAAAGGAAAATTTAACACAATAATTGAACTTTTACCTGATACTTTAACTTTTTCGGAAACAGCTATATATCCGTGGCCATCTCCTGCTAATTTCAAAAAAGTTTTTCTTGCATTGGAGGTAAATAAAGATTTGTATGATTTAGCAAATGAAAACTTGAGCAAAGAAAAAATGATGTATCTGATGGTAAACATGAAAATGGATGGTGCTGAAAATCAAAATTTATTTCTGAATCAAATGGCTGTAAATGCAGGATATTATGGTGGTCAAACAAATTATGCACAATTCCCCGGTATGAATAATCCAATCCCGCTTTCTTTATTAAATCCTTTTGCTTGGGCAAAATTTATCAAAGCTCTTAAAGAAGGAGACTTTAAAGATAAATATAAGGAAATTAGAGAGTAG
>JAYEOP010000440.1 GCA_034723125.1 Bacteroidota bacterium
TTTTTTTATTTTTTGAAATAATTTAAGAATTAGCCGAATGAAGTATAAAATTTTATATATTTTTGCATTAAATTCAATTGCAAAAAGAAATTTTGTATTTTGATAAAAAAGTTAATTGAGAATCTTTAAAAAAGTTAAAAATGAAATTTGTAAAAGGAATATTAACAATTGTGATATCAATTTTATTAACTTCTGGTCTTTATGCTCAAAAATATGGACCAAATGATGTTAAATCTTTCGATACTAAATTTATCAGAAAAAAAATATTATATGTTCCTATTGTTGATAATGTAAATAGTGCGTTGAAGGATAAAACTGTTTTTAGGGGATTGAAAACTGATAAACAAATTGATAAAAAATGGAAAGAAATTTGGGATGAGGGGATTAAAAATTCAACTTTTGATATGTTGGAAGGTTATGAAATAAAACAATTTCGTAGAAAATTACTTGAAAAATCTAAAGATAAAACTGTAGTTGTAATGTATTTTGAAAGAGACTTTTACAACAATTGGCATGCTAATTTGGAGGTTTGTGAACCAAAAAAAGAATTGGTTGCATCAACAATTGTAAATGGATTAAAACTTACTTCAAGCGAGGATGTTACTTTGATGATGAATATGCTTAGTTTTTCAATGATAAATGCATCTAATTATTACGGAGATAAAGTAAGACCTTTGTATCGTAACCATGAAAATAAATATAAAGAAGCTATAAATGATTTTTCCAAAAATCTCAAATCAAAAGTTTTTATTATTCCTGAAGTTGACAGAAAAGAACATAAGAAATACAAAAAATACAACGATAAAATTGAGGAGTTCTTAAAAGAAGAATGGAAATTTTCATCTTTTAAATTTTTGGATCCTGACGATATTCCTAAAAATTTAAAAAACAAGGATAAAAACAAATATTATTTGAAGTCTTTAGCTGTTTATACAGGAAATTCAAAAATTATTTACAATTATTATTTGGTTGTACGAGCAAGCGATAATGCGGTTATTACTGATTATATGGCTCGTGATAACATTTTGAAATACAGAGATTATAAGTACTTGCAGGATAAAATTGAAGATTGGACAATGTATTTCATGTCGGCAAGGGATAGGAGAGAATACGAACAAGCAAAGGAGCAGGTTTCTTCAAAATCATCTTCTTCAAAAAGCGGAAGAATATCACAAACGAAAAAGAAAACAACGAAAGGTTCTAAGAAAAAATAAAAATTTTTAAGCTTAGAATATGTCTGTTGCTATTGCAGGAATTGTTTTTTTTAGGATAGCTATCTTTGTTTGGAAAAAAAACTTTTAGTATTTTCCTAAAGAATATCCAAAGTAATTAATTTAAATTTGACATTTAGTATATTGAGGAAAAGGTGTTTGTATTTACAAGTTGTGCATAAGGCGTGTGAAGACATAGAGTTTTGGAAAAATGAAAATAATACAAATAGTTTGTTAAAATCATTTATCTTTGTAATATGAGAAATAAAGCAATCATAACACCAAATATTTTACGCTGGGCAAGAGAAACATCAAAAATGCCTATCGAAACAGTTGCTTTAAAAATTAAAGTTAAAGAAGAGAAAATTGATTTATGGGAAAAAGGAAATGATTACCCAACAATAAATCAACTTGAAAAGCTATCAAAATTGTATCGCAGACCAATATCTATTTTTTATTTACCAGAACCTCCTTTTGATTTTCAAACTTTAAGAGATTTTAGAAAAAGTAGTGATTTTAAGGAATATAGTACAGCTCTAACTTTTATTATTAGAGATATTCAGTCAAAGCAATCTTGGATAAGTGACTTTTTGAAGGAAGAGAGTGAGCAACCTTTGGATTTTATTGGTAAGTTTAACAAAAATGATGACTTCAAATTCATAGCAAAAAATATTAAAAAAGTATTAGAAATAGATGACCATTATCACAACAATGATATATTGAAGTATTGGACAGATAAAATTGAGCAAAAAGGAATATTTGTCTCTCTAACAAGTAATATTCATAGCCATTTAAAAATTGATATAGAAGAAGTAAAAGGATTTGCAATAACAGATAAATATGCACCATTTATTTTTATTAATAGTGCAGATAGTAAAAATTCCCAACTTTTTTCATTAATACACGAATTAGCTCATTTATGGATTAATACAAGTGGAGTTTCTGCATTTAATTTTATTGATTTTAGAGACACTAAAGACTTAAACAAATATGACCCAATAGAAATTTTATGTAATAAAGTTGCAGCAGAAATACTAATGCCCAAAGAATTAATAACAGATTTATTTAAACCAAATAGAGAAATTACCCCCGAAATAATTGAAAGAAAAGCAAGAGAGATAAAAGTTAGTTCTTTTGCTCTTCTTGTTAGATTAGTAAATATGAACATAATATCAACTACTAAATTTAACTCATATAAAAAAGTATTTAATGAAAAGTATGAAGCTTATTTAGAGAAACAAGCAAAAAAACCGAAACAGAAAGGTGGACCGAGTTATTATATACTTAAAATCAGAAAGAATAGTAGGGCTTTTACATCATTTATATACGGTAATTATAAGAGTGGCAAAATTTCTGGTTATGAGGCAAATAAATTATTAGACATTAAGGTAAGTAATTTTAAAAATTTAGAAAAACATTTATATGCTTGATAGTGAACAAAAATATTGTCTTGATACTAATTTTTTCATTGAAGCGTGGAATAAATACTATTCACCAGATTTTTGTTCTGAATATTGGGAGATTATTGATGAATTAGCAAAACAAGGAATTGTCTTTATAACGCGTGAGGTCAAGAAAGAGATTGACAAAGGGGATGATAATTTAAGGAATTGGTTGAAAGACAAAAGTTATATTGTAAAACCGATTGATGAAAGTGTTCAATTAAACTTAAAAAAACTTTATGCAAAAGATAAATCACATCAATATTTAGCAAATAATATAAAAAATAGGTCAATTGCTGACCCTTGGGTTATTGCTCATGCAATGGCTGAAAATGCGATTGTTGTTACAAAGGAATATTTATCAACAAGTAGCAATCCTCAAAAGGTTAAAATACCTGATGTATGTGAAAATATGAATGTGAAGTGGATTAATGATTTTGACTTTATTAAGGAAGTTAATATTAAATTTAATTGCAAAATAAACTAAGCCCTATGCATAACAAAGATTATACGTAATGCAGGCTTTTTTCTTAATATTTGGTAATTTTTAACAGCTTACCTAACATCTAAGCAGATAAAAAACCAATACTGTAAGTTTACCTACTGTTTTTTTGCCGAAAGTTTATCTTGTAACAGAAAACATTTTTCTGAACATTATAATTCTTCGACATATACATCTTTGGAAAATCCATAATACCTAAAATAAAATTTAGCCCATGTTCATTAGTTTACATTGAAAAATGATACACAACTTTTAATTTTATTATCTTATTTCTTTACCTTTGCAAAATATAAAAATATTATTCATGTGTTCTAATTTAAAACATTTATGTACAAATTTCACAAGTTAACTTTTTTGATTTTACTTGTTTTTATGGTTTTTAATGCAAAGTCGCAGTATATTAAACCTAATATAAGTTCAGGGGAAAAAGTAAAAAAATATATAAATACAAATATTTCCAAAATTAAATCTATCGAACCTTCAACATCTTTTTCAACTGAAAGTAATTGGATGTTGAGTGTAGCAACAATAAAATATCATGTAGAACATGATGTTCCTGATAATGAGTTGTTAGAAAAAATAAAGAAACAGAAAAATTTACTTAAAGAAAATAGTAAATCAATAAATTACAGAGAATCAAATTATAAAAATCCTGTAACACCTATAGTTAAAAGTGGTTTTGTTGCAAATTGGGAACGTTATGGAACACCTCCTGATAACACAATGGCAATTTCGGATGACGGAATTATTGTGAGTGCTATTAATTCAAATATAAATTATTATGATTCTGATGGTAATAAATTATATGGCAAATCATTTTATGATTTTTTTAATGATGCCTCATTGACATCTTTACTTTATGACCCTGTATTAACTTATGACGCAGGAGAAGACAGATTTATTTTTGTCGTTTTACATGGGAATAATTCTTCTACTTCTACCATTTTAATTGCCTTTTCTAAAACAGATGACCCATTGGACGGATGGAATATTTACAAAATGAAATTCAAAGATTTGAATTCTGTTTCTTACGCAAATAAATGGATTGATTTTCCTCGTGTCAGTATTTCAAACAATGAACTTTATATAACAGGAAATGTTTTTTATAACAATGAAGGGGGATATTATAGGGCAGTCTTAATTCAAATTGATAAACATGACGGTTACAATAATGATAATCTTTCGCACAAACTTTGGGATAAAATAATAGATGCTGACGGACATATACCTTTTACACTTGTTCCTGTTTCATACGGACATCACGGAACGATAGGACCAGGAACTTTTCTTGTTTCAAATAAAAGTGCAGGAGGTTCAAAAATATATCTTTACGAACTTACTGATGATATGGAAAACAATCCTATAGTAGTTTCTTATGCAATCCCTACAGAAGAGTATGAAGTTCCAGCAGATGCAAAACAGTATATTGAGAACCAATCAATTGACCCTGGAAGATTGAGCCTTGGTGATTGCAGGATAATGCATGGATTCTTTTTTGATAACACTATTCATTTTGTTTTTCATTCTGAATATAATTCTAGTGGTTATTCAGGAATAAATTACAATCGTTTGAATGTCATTAATAAAAGAAACGAATCAATAGTAATCGGAAAAGATAAATTTGATTTTGCATTTCCTGGTGTTGCTTCATCTTCACCCTATTTATCTGATGAAAAAGATGTGCTAATCGGTTTTTTGATAAGTGGCGAACTAACTTACCCCGGTATTGCCGCAGTTCATGTCGATCATGAAATGAATCCATCTGAGCATGTTGTTTTGAAAAAAGGAGATGACTATGTAAATATTATGCAAGGAGACGACAGGTGGGGTGATTATTGTGGGGTTCAAAGAAAACACAATTCAGGTGCACCAAGAGTTTGGATAAGTGGATGTTATGGGTCAAATGTTAGAGATTTTAGTAAAATCCCCCCTATAAAAATTGATAACATTTACAAATCATGGATATTTGAAATAGCAGATAACAATATTAATGATGTGGAAGAGAAAAACTTAGAAACTAAAAACAAAAATACTGTGTTCCCGAATCCTGTTGCTGAAATAATGAATATTGAATTTACTCTTGAACAGAAAAAAAATATTGATATTAGCATTGTTGATATCAATGGGAAATTAGTAAAATTATTATATAAAGACCAAGTTAGTAAAGGGAAAACACATTTAAGTTTTAACAAAAAAGAATTAGAATCAGGAATTTATTTTGTTGTTGTTAGTAGTGGTAACGAAATTATTCTCAAAGAAAAGATTCTTTTTATGAATTAGGAAACTATTTTTTAATTATAAATAAAATACAATTTTGAAATTATGGAAAAACAGAAAAAATATATTGAAGAAAACAAAGATCGTTTTATTGAAGAGCTATTTGGACTAATAAGAATTCCATCAATAAGTTCTTTATCTGAGAACAAAGACGATATGTACAAAGCTGCTGAGTACTGGAAAGAAAATTTGCTAAAGTCTGGTGCTGATAAAGTTGAAGTAATGGAAACAGAAGGAAATCCGGTAGTTTACGGTGAGAAATTTATTGATGAAAAACTCCCTACGGTTTTGGTTTATGCTCATTATGATGTAATGCCCGTTGACCCGATAGAAAAATGGAATACAGTACCATTTGAACCTGTTATAAAAGATGATATTATTTGGGCAAGAGGAGCTGATGATGATAAAGGTCAGTCAATGATGCATGCCAAAGCATTTGAAACAATGGTAAAAACCGACACTCTTACTTGCAACATGAAATTTATGTTTGAAGGTGAAGAAGAAATTGGTTCAGTTAGCCTTGGTAAATTTTGTGAGTTAAACAAAGAAATGCTTAAGGCAGATATAATTCTTGTTTCCGATACAAGCATGATTGCTACAGATATTCCTTCAATTACAACAGGATTGCGTGGTTTGTCTTATTGGGAAATTGAAGTTACTGGTCCTGATCACGATCTTCATAGTGGACTTTTTGGTGGTGCTGTTGCAAATCCAATAAATGTACTTACCAAAATGATATCTTCTATGGTTGATGATGATGGAAAAGTAACTATTCCCGGATTTTATGATGACGTACTTGAGGTTAGTGATGAAGAAAGAAAGCTTATGGCAAAAGCTCCTTTTAATGAAGAAGGATACAAAAAAGCAATTGATGTAGAAGAACTTGCAGGAGAAAAAGGATTTTCAACAAACGAAAGAACAGGGATACGACCTTCCTTTGACGTTTGTGGAATTTGGGGTGGTTATACAGGTGAAGGAGCAAAAACTGTTTTACCTTCAACAGCTCATGCTAAAATTTCTACTCGTTTGGTTCCACATCAGGATAATAAAAAAATTGCACAGTTGGTAAAGAATTATTTGGAATCTATAGCTCCTAAATCAGTTAAAATTGATGTGAAAATATTGCACGGTGGTCAAGCTTATGTTTGTCCTATTGATATCCCTGCTTACAAAGCTGCTGAAAAAGCTTATGCAGATGTTTATAAAATACAACCTGTACCTGTACGTAGCGGTGGAAGTATTCCTATTATTTCAACATTTGAAAAAATATTAGGATTAAAATCAGTGTTAATGGGCTTTGGTCTTGAGTCTGATGCTATTCATTCACCAAATGAAAATTATCCTTTAATTCAGTTTTATAATGGAATTGAAACAATTCTTAAGTTTTACAAGTATTTCCCTGAGGAGATGAAAAAATAATTGAATCATAGAATGTGAGATGAGACTGTGAAACGAGGAGAGTGAGAGGAAATTACATTCTGGAAATATTAGAAAGCGTAGCATTTTTTGTTACGCTTTTTTTTGGGGATAAAAAATATTTATTACCTTTGCTGTATCAAAAATTAAAATATATTATTTTAGTGGATTATAGGGTGATATTGATTAGTGCTTTTAGATAAATGCTCAATAAATAATTTTTAAAATGAAAAAGAAACTTTTATTTTTAATTATCCCATTATTTTTTAGTTCTTGTTCTAAATGGGTTGTTCCGAATTATACAAGTGTTGATAAAATGATTAATGTTGAAAAAGGAATGGATCCTCAAATGGTAGAGGAAACATTGGGAGTACAACCCTATAATATTCTTTTCAAAAATGATAGTATTGCTATTTTTGAGTATAATTACAGGTTAAAATTAAGAGAACAAAACAGCTTTTTCCAATTAAAGAATTCTATTCATGGCAAACAATCTCAAAAAGGAGGTAAAAGTTATTTTGCAGAACCTTCAAAATTTTACATTCTTTATCAAAATAATCAATTTTCAACTTTAGTTTCTACATCAAGTTTTGTTAAATCTGAATATTTGCTTTTAAAAGATAAAAGTTTAATGCTTGCATCTCACAGCGACATGATTACATTTGGTTTAGGGGAGGATGCAAGTTATATACATAAAATTGATAGGGTTCATAAAGAATTTTTAAAAAAAGAAAAGAATAATGCATTCTTTTTTTCTCCTAGTTTACCTTATGGGTTTTTGGGTTTTAAATATGCTTATTTAGGGAATTTTGGAGGTTATATTTCTGCTTCAACAGATTTGGGCATTATTGATGATGTTTTTTATTTAACAGTAGGTGCAACATCAAAAATGTCTCAAAAAATTAATTTGTATTATGGTGCTGGTTTTGAATTAGGCTGGGGCGAACTTATTTTAGAGACAGGGGTGATATATAAAACAAAAACCATGGCTTATGATTTTGGATTTGGCCTTGATATTGATGATCCTAGTTATTCTTTTTTAAAAATAGGAATTGGTAAACTTTTTTAAAAATAAAGAATTAGCATAAGAATCCAAAAATGTACAAAGAAGCTTTATTGTTACTCTGAGAATTTAGTAAGTATTTGAAAATTAATCCTTAGCAACGTCTAAGTAAAATCTATATCCAAGGAAGATGTTGAAAACTCTGTTTTTACCAATATTTTTATAAAATGAATCTTCAGAATCTTTAGCAACATCAATAAGTCCAATGTTGTATCTCATTTCTGCAAATGCATTTCCGGGTCCAATTTCGTAAGAAGCACCTGCACCGAGGCAAAGTCCTACATCAATGTTTGAATAAGGTTGTTTATCACTTTCGTCAAAAAACTTTTTGATATCATTAGTTCTTGTATCCCATGATGCACCGTAACGCTTGCCTGTACCTCCTGCTAAAAAACTTAAATATGGTCCAATATTAGTATAAACTATTAAATAATCTAAGTCAAAATCATATTTATACAGAATAGGTATTTCAATATAATTCAATTGATATTCAAGAATTCTTTTTGTTGGGTCAGGTGTTTCAAACAATCCTCCTTTGTTTGTGTAAAGAATATCTGTAACAAGTGAGCTACTTTCGTTTAAAACATATTGAAAGTCTAATCCTAAAGAAAACCCGTTGTAACCGTTCTCAATGAATGGTTGATCTGTGTTTGCCAAATAATATCCGAGGTTTCCTGTAAGGTTGGAGAAACTTAATCCTGCCTTTGGTCCAATATAAATTTGTGAGTTTACATTAAGTGAAAATAATAATGCAAATAGACTAAGTAATAATATTTTTTTCATTTTAGTAGTTTTTTTAAGGTAACAAACCTACATGAATTTAATGATTTCTGCAAAATGAAAATGATTTTTTTTTGATGTTTATTTTAGAGTTCTATTTTACTTGCCACTAAGCCACAAAGACACGAAGAATCACAAAGATTTTTTTTGTGTTTCTTAGAGCCTTCGAGCCTTTGTGGCTATTCTTTTTTACTTGCTACTAAGCCACAAAGACACTAAGTATCACAAAGATTTATTTTTTCGTGTTTCTTAGAGCCTTCGAGCCTTTGTGGCTATTCTTTTTTCTTGCCACTAAGACACAAAGACACTAAGAATCACAAAGATTTGTTTTTTCGTGTTTCTTTGAGTCTTAGAGTCTTAGTGGCAATTCTTCTTTTTTACTTGCCACTAAGCCACAAAGACACTAAGTATCACAAAGATTTTTTTTGTGTTTCTTAGAGCCTTCGAGCCTTTGTGGCTATTTTTTTTTCTTGCCACTAAGACACAAAGACACGAAGAATCACAAAGATTTGTTTTTTCGTGTTTCTTTGTGT